>JANOUN010000347.1:0-5498 GCA_031416875.1 Planctomycetota bacterium
GACGCTGCAGATGCCACCAAAGACGCAGATGCCGCTAAAGAAAGTGCAGACGCAGCTAAAGAAAGTGCAGACGCCGCTAAAGAAAGTGCAGATGCTGCTAAAGACGGTGCAGACGCTGTGAAAGAAGTTGCTCCGTAATTCAGGGCAGATCCTCAATCCAGTTCACAGCAGAAAGACGCTTTGAGTCTTTGAACATATGCCGGGAGTCCTTCTTTTGAAGGGCTCCCTTTTTCATGCGCGGCAGAATCTGCCGGACCACGGCTCGTCCGGAAAACCAATACATCCGGAATAAACTCTACAGTTTCACAAATTGCCTGACCGATACTTTCGATAAGACCGTCCCGATGCGCAAAGTCTGTTGGTGTTGTCGTACAGTCAATGCGTGTCACAGGACGGTGAGCACCCAGCGAAGGCAGTGCACAGCTGCAACTTCTCCAAGGATGGATCAATGCGGATTCGGCATTCACTAAAATCGCTCATTCCCGTCATACTAATGCTGGCGAGCGCACGAACTGCTCAGGCTCAGGGTGGACCGCCAATGCCTGGAATGGCTGGCCCTGGAATGTCCGGCCCTGGGATGCCCATGGCTGGCGCTCAGCAGATTCCAGGCTCCTATGGCATGTATCCGTCCCAGTCTCCCTATCAGGGCATGTTTGAACAGACGTACCAGCGGGACGGAACATGGTTTCAGAATTCCGTAAACGGTTTCGGGCCCGCGAATAAACCGCGTGACTGGTTCGTGAATCTGGACTACACGAAATCGTTCAATCGGAAATTGGACGGCTTGGTGGGTGCGGATGGCGTGCAGACATATTTTCAACAGAATGACGAGGAAAGTAACGGAATCAACCCCGGACTGTCGTTCTATCGCTATTTCGACGCTGCACAAGCATCGATCATTCCTCAGCTGAGTACCAACGGGATCAGGTTATCCGGTGGATTCTGGAATCCTGACGGCTCCGGTTTCCTGTACAGTGGCGGATACCAGTTTGAGGGCACATCCACATTTGACGCTCGACAGAACGCGCTTGCCGGCCTGCTGGACACTGCGACGGCGCTAAAATTCCAGCGCGACAGTGGCCGAATCGGCTATCAGCCTCTCATTCTGGACCGTACCGATCTGGACATCCTGAAAAACGACATTCTCGCTCCGGGCGTTGTTTTTGACACTGCGGACATCGTGAGTTACGGCACCTTCGGATCTACGTTTGATGTTCTCGATCGAACCTTGCTGAATTTGTACGGACTGCCGACAACCAGTGGGAACACTCCCATCGTTGTCAAAGGAGAAACAGCACCGTACGACCTTGAATTCATTCTGCGTCAAACCATCAATACGGGCGGAGCCAACGCTGCCTGGGCCTTTAGTCCGGTCTACGATAACGATAACATCAAAGTTCGCCCCATCTTTGGAGGTCGATATTTTCGGATTGATGAAACATTCCAGTTTAACGGTGAGTCCACGTTGCTGTCGTATACCGACGATGGTGACGGGGATACGCCTGTGAATGCAAAGGTATTCCTGCCCGGCGACGGGATCATCCCGACGACTCCACCCATCAGAACGTATGTAGCGCCGATCGGTCCCACGTCACTGATTGTCTATTCGTACATCAACAGCCACGTCGTGAGCAATCTTTCCGGGCCGGACCTCGGATTTCAGTACGAACTGGGCCGCACTAAAGGAATCCAGGTGACGGGTTCGACCCGTGTTGCCGCCATGTTCAACAACGAAAAGCTCAAAATGAGCGGCGACAACATCGGAAATTTCATGGGCATCGAAGTCGTTCCCGATCCGGTCACTGGCGACAACATCGCGACACGTATGTACAATACGGAAACAACGCAGGGGCCATCACTCAATGCCTTCAGCGACACGGCCAGCAGCACGCATCTGTCACCGTTGCTGGAACAGTCACTCAACGCTCAGATCCCGATCTTCGACCGCGTTCCTGTGCTGCGGGACATGTGGCAGCTGGAAGATGCCAAGCTGAGTCTTGGCTGGACCTTCCTGTTGATTGGTCAGGTGGCCGACCCGAATGACTCCATCGTTTACAATTCAAGTCCCGTTTCAGGAGAGTTTCTGCACTTTAAAGCTGAACGGAATGCCTTCTATCAGAACACGTTCAACGTAGGTATCAACTGGAGTTATTGAGCAGACGACCGCATTTCGTGCGACTGTCAATCAGTCTTCAAACCGTCCGGCAATCCTGTATTGTCGGACGGTTTTTCCATGGGCGAACAATGCAATGCACGGCGAATGAGACATCACGGCAACTGACGAGACGGAAGATCGTTCAGGAAGACGTTCAAAGCCACTGACGAACAACTCATTTCGCCGCCAGTTCTTCCACGCGGTACAGGATCAGGCGATGGATCAGCACGCACCCAGCCACCTGCCCTGTCATCAGTCCCACCGGCAGTAGATAGCGCAGCAGGAATTCTGCTCCGTCAGACCCGGTGCCGCGCAGTATCATGCCAAATACGCCCAGCATGATGCCACAAATGAATGGAACGACAAAACAGCAGACTGCAATCGCAATGAGCATCGCACCGTGTCTCAGATAGACCGACAGCAGCGTTCCCACATGCACGGTCATGACCAGCCATCCCAGCATTGCCCAGGACCACGGTTCAATGACGACATCGGAAAGGAAATCATTAACAAAACTCGGTTCGATGGCACCCATCCACACGAATCCCAGTCCAAAGCAAAACAACGGAGCCAGCAGACCGGGTAAGAGACCGAAATAAAGTTCACTGACGACTTTGCTGCGGCTCTTTGGCAACATGCACAGTGACACCAGTGTCTGCTGATAGATTTCCCGATTCAGTACGTTGCCGAACAATCTTGCCAGCAGGATCACAAAGCCCGCGCCGCCGACAAGCATCAACGTGATGCCAAAGACCTCGGCGTCGGCTTTTTCGCTCACCAAAATGGAAATTCCCAGGACAAGCCCGATCGAAAGCAAGGGCATCGCGGTCGTCCAGACGGCAATCCATAACCATCCACCCACCAGAAACTGCCACGACTTCCAGATGAGCGCGGAGTCCCAGCAACGCAGCGATCGCAGCCCGCGCGTCCGTGTGACCAGGCCGCGCGTGATGTTCTCCGATGCCGCAGCGCCCAGAGCCAGCGAAGCCTGATTCATGGGCTCAAACAAAACCCAGCTCAAACCCAAAAAAAACAAAGCCAGGCAAATGTGAAAAGTCATCTGTGTGTGCCAGATGTTTTCACCACGTTCGTACATCAGGAATTCGGTGGATGCTGCCCACATCGACCGCCCCCAAAGGAATTCAGATACTTTGCTGAAGCAGGACTGCAGCAGCAGGTATCCCCGCTGACTGCAACCAAAGGCGAACAGACGGAAAATCCAGCTGCTGAATTCCAGCAAAACCCAAAGCACAAACGTCAAGCTCACTGCCCGCTGACTGCTGCGACAGATCGTGCTGCAGAAGAGTCCCATCTGGCTGAGACAGAATGCATAACACATCATTCCCAGGATCAGCGCTGCGATCTGTTCCGGCACGACACCGCCCAGCGTGATCGACAACAACAGGAAGGGCGATGACACCAGAATCAGCAATACGACGATCGCCAGTCGCGGCATGGATTTCCCGATGAGCAACGTGAAATTCCTGACGCCCGTCATCCGCAGCAGCGGGAGTGTTTCTTCCTCCTTTTCCTCCGTGATGGCCAGAGAAAAGTACATGATGCCCAGCAGCGTGAGACAAAAGTAACAGCAGTTGGTGATGCTCTTGACCAGAAACAATCCGGACGCTCCGCGTCGCGGTGCTTCCAGGAGTTCGATAAAAAACAAAATCAGGGTCAGCAGGACCAGTGCTCCGCGCACGACATGATGTGTGAGCAGGCGCGATTCCTGTCGGATGCTGCGTGTCAGAAAGGCGAGGGTTTGAGCGAACATGAAGTGTCCTGTCCAGGTTTACGACAATTCTGCCAACTCAGACTGCAGCTTGCTGCCCTGCTCCGGATTCACCATCTGGATCCAGCCGATCATGCCGACCAGCCAGTCCCGAAAATGCGGATGTTCATCGCGATTCTGCGCGGCCAGGCCAGTTCGTTTTGCATTGTGCAGAATTGCCCTGATCTGTCGAATCGCCGGCCTTGGCACGCTCAACCGATCATTGACCACAACTCCCGTCACCGATTGTTGCTGACTCGGCCGCTGCACACGAGTTTTGGCGTGGTTCAGTTCAAAGCCTTCATCGTCCACAATATGACGCATCCGCGCCAGCACATAGCCCACGGACGGTGTGACTGCTCCGGTTGTCGACCAAGTGAGGTCGTCTGCATAGCGCGTATATTTCCAGTCCAGCTTCGACGCCATGGCCGACATTCGCCGGTCGAGCTTCGCGGCAATCTGATTCGAAATTGCGGGACTTGTGCACGCGCCCTGCGGCAGCGCACGGGGACCGGTAGCGGCATAGTAAATGGTGTCGCTGAACTTCAACGCCTGTCGCGGACATTCGGTGCACAGCAGTGCGAGGATCGCAGCAACCGCGGGTGAATAGCCGAGCTTCCGAAACAGACCCGCAACACGCGGAAATGTGATCGTCGGAAAAAAACTGCTCAGATCCGCATTGATTACAACACTCGCCCCGATGTGCGGTTTTGCATTCGTCAGGACGGAATGCTGAGCGACAAAACCGTGCGCACTTGCATGCACAGGTAACAGATTCAGAATGTTCGTCAGAATCCAGTGCTGAGCATCCGAAAGTTTGCGATGCGGTGCCGAAAGTCGCCTGACTCCACCGCTCTTCTTTGGCACATCAAACGAAACATAGTGCACGCGTGTCGGAGCATCGCTGTGAAACGCCAGCCACCGCAGCTGCGAAACAGACATACCCATCACCTGAGCCAGCTCAGCAGGACTTGCGAGAACCGGAAGCCCGTTGCTCTGCAGAAGTTCAATATTGGAACGGCGATCGGCAAGACCGCGTGAGACGCCGCGCCCCAGAAACACAATGTCTGTTGCTCGCCGCTGAGTGACTTGTTCGCGTCGCAGATCCCTGCCGGCTTCTGCGTCCGCCTTCCTCTGTTCCTTTCGGCGCTGACGATCCTCGCGCGATTCCGCGATCGCACGTTCGCCAGTGATCGCGACGAATTCTGTGTCGCTGCGGAACTGTCCCATCTTCTCGCCGATGTCGTGGATCTCCGCCAGTTCCTGCTCGGAAATCAACCCCATGCCGACCATCGTAAGGTCAATTACCTGCACGCGCGGCAGACTCGGATGAGGAATGACGGCTCGGGAATCAAAGGAGGCCGACTTCCAGTCCGCGTTCGCCGTCGCGGCAAGCGCGTCATCAACGGTCATGGGAGCGAATTTGTCGGTATCCAACCCGCTCAGATTCGAACGCGGAGTTGCTCCAGCCCGGGATTCCGTTTTCGGCACGGCGGCGGATTGCTGACTTGCTGGTGACGACAGATCTCGGCCGGCCAACAATGACGGCGCTGATTCGCGCGGCAATCCGACTTC
>JANOUN010000348.1:0-2295 GCA_031416875.1 Planctomycetota bacterium
GGGCGGAACCGACCAGTCCGGATCAGGCTCCACCGGAACAGACTCCACCAGAACAGGCCGGTCCATGGTATCGCGATGGCCTGCAGTTTACCTGTTCGCAGTGCGGGGATTGCTGCACAGGCCCGCCGGGAGTGGTGTGGACCAGCGAAGAAGAGCTGCTTGAGATCGCGGAATATCTCGGCAAACCCATTGGCGAAATTCGCCTGTTCCATACAAGAATTGCCCGCGGCCGAGTTTCGCTGACTGAGTTTGCGAATGGCGACTGCACATTCTTCGATTCAAAAAGTCGCAAATGTACGGTCTATCCCGCGCGTCCGGTCCAGTGCCGCACATGGCCGTTCTGGAATTCGCACCTTGCCAGCGAAACTGCCTGGAAGAAAGTCTGCGAAGTCTGCCCCGGTGCCGGCGAAGGCGCATTCATCAGTCTCGAGGTGATTGAAGAGCGGGCGAAGCGAATCGATATGTGAAGGCGTCTTTCGCACCTGTCCGGAAAGAAGAAGTGTCAGTTGTCCGACCAACCGACCTCGGCCCGCGCGGGTGTAGTGAATCCCGTCGGCGGAGCGACGCGTGTACTGTAAACTCCATCAGAAATACAGTGTTTGGCGGGAATTGGTGGCGGCGTCTTTGCGAGTTTCGATGCGGACTGTTATCGTCTGTGATCTCCCGGCGCGGGCTTCGCCCGCAACCCATTGGTTAAAGCCGGGACGCAGAAACACCGGCGACAGAAAAATTGGTGACAGAAAAATGGGAGCAAAAAATATTTTCATTCTGCTCTGCAAACGTTGAGAGTGGTGTTTTCCTGAGAAGAATTTTGGCGACGCATTCTTTTCAGGCCGCCATAATGCAGGGCGACTTCGCCGAAGTCGGCACATCAGATTTCAGCGAAATCTGCCTACGTGTTTCCGTTGCGGGCGAAGCCCGCGCCAAGATTCATTTTTCTGTCACCCATATTCTTGTCGCACCCGCCCCACCTTCTGTTGAGAGCAAGCTGAAAATCTTCGCAGCACAACAAGAGATCAACTGTTAGTAGTACGGAATGTCTGTTCCTTTCTCATCCACGTCCTGCCTGTCAAAGTGTGTTTGTCATGACTCAAATCAATAAATTCAGCCGTCGAATTACTCAGCCTGCCTCTCAGGGAGCCTCTCAGGCGATGCTTTATGCCACTGGCATGGACCGGGCTGACATGGATAAGGCGCAGGTCGGTATCAGCAGCATGTGGTTCGAAGGCAATCCGTGCAACATGCACCTGATGGACCTGGCGGCCAAAGTCCATGAGGGCGTCGAAGCGGAGAATATGGTTGGCATGCGATTCAACACGATCGGTGTCAGCGACGGCATTTCCATGGGTACGGACGGGATGTCGTATTCTCTGCAGTCGCGCGACTTGATTGCGGATTCGATTGAGACTGTCATGTCGGCGCAGTGGTACGACGCAAATATCTCGTTGCCGGGCTGCGACAAGAACATGCCCGGCTGCATCATCGCCATGGGACGCTTGAATCGTCCGTCGCTGATGATCTACGGGGGCACGATCAAACCGGGATACGGACTCAAGGGCGAGAAGCTGGATATCGTCTCGGCGTTTCAGTCCTACGGTGAATTCCTCGGAAAGAAAATCACGGAAGAAGAACGAGCCAGCATCGTGCGTCGCAGCTGTCCGGGAGCTGGTGCCTGCGGCGGCATGTACACGGCCAACACCATGGCGTCGGCGATCGAAGCGATGGGAATGAGTCTGCCGTACAGTTCATCAACTCCCGCGGAAGATCCTGCGAAGCTCGACGAGTGTTTTACGGCTGGCACCGCGATTCGGCACCTGCTGGAAATGGACATCAAGCCTCGTGACATTATGACGCGGGCGGCATTCGAAAATGCGATGGTGATTATCATGGCGACAGGTGGATCCACCAACGCCGTCCTGCATCTGATCGCAATGGCTCGTGCAGTGGAAGTGCCACTGACGATTGATGACTTCCAGAAAGTCAGCGATCGAGTGCCCTATATTTCGGATCTGAAGCCCAGCGGCAAGTTCGTGATGGAAGATCTGCACATGATCGGCGGCACTCCGGCTGTGCTCAAGTATCTGCTGGAAAAGGGTTTCCTCGACGGCAGTTGCATGACGGTGACAGGCAAGACACTGGAGCAAAATCTGAAGAATCTGCCCGGACTGAAATCCGGTCAGCAGATTGTGCATCCAATCGAAAAGCCGATCAAGGAAAGTGGGCACATTCGCATCATGCGGGGCAACGTGTCACCGGACGGTGCCGTGGCCAAGATCACGGGCAAAGAAGGCCTGG
>JANOUN010000349.1:0-10093 GCA_031416875.1 Planctomycetota bacterium
AAGCTCCGAGACAAAGTCGAAGGCGAGCTAATCCTAGAAACCCTGGTCAAATCCTGCGCGGCGTCAGTAAGCCAATTGAAGGGCGTTGACGAACGCAAGGCTCACATCGAGAAGACCCTAGAGAGGTGGCTAGCCGCGCCACGGCCTTCCGACGCGGCAGCCCGGGCCGAGGATGATGCAAAATTTGTTGACCTGTTTAACGGAAAGAATCTGGAAGGCTGGACTCAGCGGAACGGCACTGCCACTTACCGCGTCGAGGGAGATTCGATTGTTGGCAAAACGTCCGAAGGCAGTCCGAATTCATTCCTGTGTTCTGATAAACTCTACGGAGACTTTGAGTTGAAGTTCGAAGTGAAAGTCGATTCCGCTCTGAATTCCGGCGTTCAGATCCGGTCGCAGTCCGAGGGTGACAAACCAGAAGGTCGCGTCAACGGACCGCAGGTCGAAATCTCGCTCGATAAGATGGCGGGGTATGTGTACGGCGAATCAGCGGGGGGCTGGATGACACCGGATGCCGACCGCAAACCCCATGACTACTTTAAAGACGGTGAGTGGAACGCATATCGTGTCGTGGCGAAGGGCAACAGGATCCAGACGTGGATTAATGACCATCAGATTTCAGATCTGACACATGAAGAACGCTACAAGTCCCATCCCAAAGGATTCATTGGTCTGCAGGTTCATGGCGTCGGTGCCGGTCAGGGCCCGTATGAAGTCCGATGGCGAAACCTGAAGCTGCGTGAACTGACGAAGTAGTCTGTCTGGCTTGGAAAAGGGGTCAGGAACCAATAGCCAAATGGCCCAAAGGGTGCTCCGCACTATTGGTTCCTGACCCCTTTTCCAAGCAGTGGCCCTGTAGATTCAGCTGCCATGAGCAGGCAGCGATTTGCGCGTAAAAAAAGTCGCGACCATTACTGGTCGCGACCTGGGGTTATTGAGATTGGCAGAGTGATTTACATGCGATATGCAGGATTGTCGCGGCTGAAGTCTTCGGCGACGAGTTTTGCACCCATATCCAGTTGCCGAAACGCGTAATCTTCGATCATCGTCATTTCGTCCAATTGTTCCGGAGTCATGCCTTCGGCGTTATCGCTCCACGTATAGTTCGTCACCTTGAGGGGCACATGGTAGCGTGTGTCCATGAGGACGATGCTTTTGCGATACAGCGTATTGAATTTCGGTTCGCTGTATTCGTATTTGAAGCAGTAACACTCGCGTTCGTCAAAGACATGGTTTGCGAGTCGGTTGCAGGCAACGCCCTGGCCGTGATTCAGGTCGCTCTCGCGATGCAGAATCATCTGCCGAATCATGCCGGCGATACCAACTTCAGTGACCGGGTAGCGTGCTCCGGCTTTGGCTTCTGAACCGAACGGGTCGAGTTTCAACGGGGGCAGGATTCGCCCTTTCAGGCCACCGAGTTTCACGACCATCTGCTTGTCGTCGTATTCGTCATTGTACAGCAACTGACGCCCGGCATCTCCGGTCTTCCATTTCATGTAGACGCTGAAGTTCGGAACATGGCGGACTTTGAGTTCCATCGCTTCGAGTTCACCGAGGTCGCCTTTGATGCGTTCACGCTTTTCGAAAATGACACGGTAGTTGTCAATGTTGTCGATGAAGCGCCCGCCGTCCTTCAGCAACAGGAGGGAGAATTTGATCGCGTCGTCGTTGTTCAGATCACCGCTGTTGACCGACTGAACGACGCCGATCGACTGCGATGGGCTCAGGGAATCCAATGGGCTGGTCGGAATGCCGGGCGGCAGCGGGACGTCGGACGTGTTCTCAGAAGCACCGTCGGTTGAATTCGCTCGAACAAGCTGCAGGTCTTCCCCGGCGGGGACAGGATCAAAGCTGCAGCAAATCGCGCCGATGCTTACTGCGGAAGCACACATCGCGAAGAAATTACGTTTACCGGACGATTGAACGTTGCGAATACGCGGCATCGGGGCGAAACCTCTTCTGGGTATGGACAGGCAGATTGGGGATTTCAGACAAAGGCTGAGATGAGCGTGCGGTCTGCAACACGCTGAACATCAGCAGCATTGTTCCTGAGACAGTTTCAGTGGCGTCCATTCTCTACAGCCCGGCTCCGTACAACCTGTGGTCGTCATTTTCCTGATGAAATTATTTCAAGTCAGGGGTCTGATCCGATCAGCGACACCAGTGCAGGATTCCGCTGTCGTGAGCGATGGAACTCGCAATGACAGGAGACAGCGTTCAACTGTCCGGTGTGTGCCAGGATTACCGTCAGCAGCAAAGACTGCCGCGATTTTCAGACCGCGAAGAGCAACAGATTCAGCTAATTAACCATCGTCATAAACTCTCTGATATGTTTCTCCGTCACGCGTGCATTCCGGCAGATATCGCCGGTCGGAGGTGAGCCGCCCTGTCAATTCGACAAACGCAAAAAAGTCTCGCTGGTTTGACTTGCGGGAATCTTTGGTCATCCTTGCCGGACCTGTACGGTCTGACGGCTCGATATTCCTGGACGGATCATCCATTCTTTTCCGCATCGCTTACGTAATCGCATGGCTGACGACGAATTCAACATCGCTGACCGCCTGCGAATTTCCGCTGCAATCGTTCCTCTTCAACGCGCGATCGTATTCCCGGAAACACGGGATGCGGCAGGGCGAGTCGCGTGGACGCACGTGACTTTTGAGCAACTGGACGCAGAAGTGGATGCCATTGCACGCGGCCTGATCGGGTTGGGAGTTCGACCCGGACATCGAATCGTGCTCATGGTAAGACCTTCGATTGAGTTCATTGCGTTGACATTCGGGATTATGCGGGCAGGAGCCTGCTGCACGCTCATTGATCCGGGGATGGGAAAACGCAGCGTCCTCCGCTGCCTGGATACAGTCAATCCGGACGGCTTCGTGGCCGTCATGCCGGTCCATGTTGTCCGTCGTCTGATGCCATGGCGATTCCGTAACGCACGGTTCAACGTGGTTGTTGGTCCGCGCACACGGCGCCTGGGTTGTGAATCGTATCGGCAGCTTGTCAGCGCGGGCCGACGATCCTGCGTCTCGATGCCAGCCACGACAGCAAGGGACTCGGCAGCCATTATTTTTACGTCCGGCAGCACCGGGCCACCAAAGGGAGTTCACTACGAACACGGAATGTTCAGTGCGCAAGTGGATTTGATTCGGGATCGCTATCAGATCCAGCCAGGAGAAGTGGATCTGCCAGGATTTCCGCTCTTTTCGTTGTTCAACCTCGCGATGCAGGTGACGTCGGTCATTCCGGACATGGATCCGACCCGGCCAGCGGCAGTGAATCCGGAACGCATCGTGGAAGCAATTGAGTCTCAGAATGTCACTCAGGCCTATGGATCGCCGGCGCTGTGGAATCGTGTTGGTCGATATTGTGAGGAGCGTAAGATTACGTTGCCTGCTTTGCGACGAATCCTGTCGGCCGGTGCACCAGTGCCCATTCACGTCCTGGAGCGGATGACGAACGCTCTGAATCCGTCGGCCGATTTTTTTACGCCCTACGGAGCCACGGAATGCCTGCCGGTGGCATCGATCTCAGCACGCGCAGTTCTTACAGAAACAGCCGCACTGACGGCAATCGGAAAGGGCACTTGCGTCGGACACGTCTTCAACGGGATGCGCGTACGGATTATCGAGACCAGTTCGGATGTCCTGCGGGAGATTGGGCATACGGTCAGCCTTGGCGATGGTCAGATCGGTGAAATCATTGTCAGTGGCCCGGTGACAACGCGGGAGTATTTCCATCAACCGGAGGCGACGGAACTGGCGAAGATTTGTGATGGTGATTCGTTCTGGCATCGCATGGGCGACGTTGGCTATCTTGACGATGCCGGGCGGCTGTGGTTTTGCGGACGAAAGGCACACATCGTTTCAACACCGACTGGCCGGATGTATTCAGTCTGCTGTGAAGCCATCTTCAACAACCATCCGGCCATCTACCGCTGTGCTCTGGTTGGAATTGGTGCGACGAGACACCAGACACCCGTGATCGTGGCGGAGCCGGAATCCGGGAGATTTCCGGCAACGGATCGCGACCGCCGGCAATTGCGGGAAGAACTGCTGCAACTGGGTGGTCAGAATCCACTGACTTCGAACATCCGTCAGATTTTGTTTCATCGCAGTCTTCCCGTCGATACGCGGCACAACGTGAAAATCAATCGTGAACTGTTGGCAGTCTGGGCGAGCCGACAGGATCGCCGCTGAGCAGCAGTCGCTCGTTTCTGCCGATTGTCTTGATAACCTCCCATAGCCAGTCGGCGAATGGACCTTCGATGGTGGCGGCAGTGGCGGTGACTTCGGCGTGGCTTAGGGACGCAGTGGAGAGCCCTGCGGCCACATTCGTAATGCAGGAAACGCCAAGCACACGCATTCCCAGCGATGCGGCGGCCAGAGCCTCAGGCACGGTACTCATTCCGACAGCGTCTGCCCCCAGCCGCTGCATCGCACGGATTTCGGCGGGCGTCTCATAATTCGGCCCCGTCATCATCGCATAGACGCCTTCGTGGATTTGCAACGGTGAATTGATGGTGCGGATTTGGTGGCGCAGGTCTTCATTCCACAGGAGGTCGTGCATTTTTCGAAATCCGGAACATCGGCCGTCGGCGAGTCCGAAATGAGCAGGCAATGCCACATGGCTGTCGTTTGAATGCCGCGTGGAATGACACACCGCCAGGGGACGCAGGTGACTGGTGATGAGCATCAGACTGCCGGGCTGGAAACCGGCTCGAATCCCGCCAGCCGCATTGCTGACGATCAATGTGCGAGCGCCCATTGCATGCAAAAGACGACTTCCGAATTCGACAGCTCCGATTGAATGGCCTTCGTAGCAGTGGACGCGACCCTGCAGCATGGCCACCGGAATGCCGTCAATCCGACCCAGCACCAGGCGTCCGCTATGCCCCATGACATGCGGCAGCGGCATGCCGGGAATGGCCGTATACGCGATCGATCGCCCGCCCAGGGCCAGCAACGAATCGGCCGCTGAACCAAGTCCCGATCCTAAAATCACGCCGATGAATGGTCGATCGTCGTCTGACATCGGCAACAGGTCACGAACACTCCTGACCGCCTCCGCCGCAAGTCGCGCATCGCAAGCTGCGATTCCTGTAGCTTGGACATTCATGTCCGAGATATTCGCCAGGCACCATCGCATTTTTGAACGGCTTTCAAGGCACAATAAACTTCGCTTCGACAGTGTTTCAGGGCCATGCGACGGACATGAATGTCCATCCTACATAATGTCGTGCCGCCATCCCTCCCAAAACTTGACTCATCTGCAACATGGCTTGAAACGTTCGCCTCGCTAAACCTTACTCAACCGGAGGCAGATATGTCGGCTCCGGAGAACTCAACATCGATCAGTGTCGTGACTCCGTTGCCGCTGGAAACATTCACGCCTTTTCGGAACTGAACTCGCCATACGCACGGAGTACTGTCCTCAATCTCGACGTCATCTGCTTCATCGCTGTTGGCAACGAATGTCGTAAGTGATTCACCGGGCTCCAGAATCTTTGCGGATTCCTGTCCCACGATGACGAAATTGTTGTCCATTGTATGCAGGAAGTTGAGTCTCCGAGTGGTGGCAGAATCACCGGACGGAATGCCGATCATCAGAAAGGTATTGGCAAGTGTGGCAGCGTCTTTCGAATCGGATGGTGTGCGATTTGACATCAGACCGACATCGAACGGAGGAAACGCATAGTCTTCGGCGACGTTTTCAAACGTCAGCCACAACTTCAGGACAGGTGCCGTCGTGAGTTTCTTCTCGATCTTTCCGGACAGGAACCCCTGAAACTGTAACGGCTCTTTGGTGACTCGCACGGGTGTGACCACGACGTCGCCGAACCGCCGCGATTCGCCGAGCCCCAGGACATGGCCATCCGGCAGTGCTGCACCATCCGGCACCTTGCGGAATTCGTTCGGAGCCAGTGGGCGCAGATCCGGCAGGCTCTCGAGGGCATGGTTTTCAGAGAGCGACATGCGACCGGTGAGCAACAATGCCAGAAAGAACAGGGTCACGGCAAGGGCATACCCTGCGACTCCGACGAACAGTTTGCGACTGACATGATCTGTGGAGAGAGCAGGAGGTACGGCGAAACTCGGAGCGGATGCAGGACAAGTGGGCTGAAGCGAGTCGCCTGTCGAAGGTGCGCATGCGGAATTCGATGTGAATCCGGGACTGGCGGTGTCAGGCGTGACGTTCGTAACGGACAGCTGAGAATCGTCGCTTGCCGGAATGGCAGCCTGAGCAATGGGTGTTTCAGATGTCTCTGCGCGGATTTCTGCGTCTTCACCGTCAGTTCGGTCAGCGTCCGTGTCCGAACTGAGAAATCCGAAGTCCTGTTCGCCATCTCCTGCTGGTAATCGTTTTGCCGCCACCGCACTGCTCCCGGAACTTCAATTTTGAGTGTATGATCCGGCAATTTAAAGCCTTTGGATTGAATTCGGGAGTGACCAACGCCGAATAAATCATTTTTTCAGGCGACATCCTGCGTGGCATGAATGTTGCGTTCTGTTCACACGTATTGTGAAATGGATGCACCAGTGCCTGGACTCTGTGCATTTTGAGGACATACTGCCTGAATTCGTGACAACCACGCACAGATTCGTGTGGAGAACTTGTGGACGTGACTGAGCCTGCTGGAAATTTTGATGAACTTTTGACGTCCGCAGGCACACCGCGGCATCCGGCGCTGTCTGACGGTCTGGCCTCCTTGTCGGCCGAGATGCTTGCGGAACGGCAGCGACACGCCGAAGAAGAGTTGCTCGAAAAGGGCATTACCTTCGCCGTCTACGGGCACAATGACGGGAACGAAAAAGTCTGGCCCTTCGATGTCGTACCACGTCCGATCGCATGGGACGAATGGCAGATCATCGAATCCGGACTCAAGCAACGCATTCGTGCGCTCAATTTGTTTCTGGACGACGTCTACGGTGCCGGCAAAATCATGAAGGACGGCGTCGTCCCGGAAGAACTTGTCAAGACAGCGAAAACCTATCGTCCGGAATGTCAGGGCTTTCGACCTCCCGGCGGCGTCTGGACGCATGTGGTCGGCACGGATCTGGTGCGAAATCATGACGGCACGATGTATGTACTTGAAGACAATCTGAGATGTCCGTCCGGTGTCAGCTACGTACTGGAAAATCGCGAGATCATGAAGCGCGTGCTGCCGGAAGTTTTTTACGGCTCAATCATCGCGTCCATTGAAGACTATCCCGAGCGACTGCTGGAGACGCTGCTCAAGACCGCCCCGCCGCATATTTCCGCGCCCACCGCAGTCGTGCTGACTCCGGGAGTTTCCAATTCCGCCTACTTTGAACATTCGTTTCTGGCTCAACAGATGGGCGTGGAACTGGTGAGTGGCAGTGATCTGTTTGTCGATGACGAAGACATGGTCTGGATGAAGACGACTCGCGGACCGCAGCGCGTGGATGTCATTTACCGGCGCATCGACGATGACTTTATTGATCCCGAAGTTTTTCGCGCAGACAGTCTGCTGGGCGTTTCGGGTCTGATGCGAGCATACCGCAGTGGCAATGTGACTCTGGCGAACGCTCCGGGAACCGGCGTGGCCGACGACAAAGCCGTGTATCAGTATGTGCCGGACATCATTCGCTACTATCTGAGCGAAGATGCCATTTTGAAAAATGTGCCGACGTATCTGTGTGCTGTGAAAGCTGATTGCGACTATGTCCTCAGTCATTTGCACGAACTGGTCGTCAAACCGACCAACGAATCAGGCGGTTACGGCATTGTTATGGGCCCGCAGGCCTCAGAGAAAGAACGAGCAGATTGTGCGGATGCCATTCGGAAAGACCCCCGCAACTATATCGCGCAGCCCATGCTGACACTTTCGACCGTGCCGACCGTGATCAATCAGACGCTCGCTCCGCGACATGTCGATCTGCGTCCGTTTATTCTGTATGGTGAAGACGTGTGGGTCCTGCCTGGAGGACTGACGCGCGTCGCTCTGAAAGAAGGATCAATGATCGTCAATTCCTCACAGGGCGGAGGCAGCAAAGATACGTGGGTGTTGCTGAAAAATTAATCTAAGAACGCCTGACAGAACCGGGACTGGCTCCCGCGGTAGTCCGGGATACTCTGGAACGATTGACCGGCAAGGGTGCCTGTCCCGGTTCTGTCGGGGCCTCAAATGGCTTGACTCATTTAAGAATTCCTACCATGTTGTGTCGCGTTGCTGAATCATTGTTCTGGATGAGTCGCTATCTGGAACGCGCTGAAAACCAGGCTCGATTTATCGATGTCACTTCCAACATCGCGCTCGGATATCGCGGCAGCGAGCAGGACCTGTGGTCATCGCTGCTGCACGCTGGCGGAGATGTGGAGAATTTCAAGGAAACATACTCCGCCCCGACCCGGGAGAATGTGATTCGTTACCTGCTGTTCGATCCGAAGAATCTGAATTCGGTGATCAGTTGTCTCGCGGGGGCGCGGGAAAATGCGAGGTCGATCCGCGAAAACCTGACAACTCCGATGTGGGAAGCGGTCAATCGGTTTTATCTTCGTGTTCGCAAAGCGGCATCAGAATCCAATCGCACCATCAGGCAGCCGTACGGGATATTGGAACAGATTAAACGTTCGGCGCATCAGGTGCTGGGAGTGATTCAGGCGACGTGGTCACGCGGCGAAGCCTGGCATTTTTCCAGTCTTGGATATCAACTCGAACGCGCCGACAAGACCTCTCGAATTCTGGATGTCAAGTATTTCATTCTGTTGCCGGACCCCACACACGTCGGGTCGCAGGTCGACGTCGTCCAGTGGGCCGCGCTGCTGGAATCCACCAGCGCGCTGCAGATGTATCGCCGTGAATATGGTCGTATTGAACCTGCGAAGGTTGTGGACTTCCTGATCCTGAATACCCGTTTTCCCAGATCGATGCGGTTCTGTGTGCGCGATGCGGAAAGCAGCATCCGAGCGATTTCCGGGACACCCATGCATTCTTTCAGCAATTCTGCCGAACAGCTTGCGGCCCAGTTGAACGCCAAACTGAACTACGCTCAGGCGACGGATGTGATTGGCAACGGACTGCATCAGTTTGTGGATGATTTTCAGTCTCAACTCAATGGCATCGGAGCGGCCGTGGCTGAAAGTTTCTTCCAGGTAAACATGATCACTCGCCGTGGCATGCAGTCGCAGTCACAGAGTACATTCAATCGCTAGGTCCGATCCGGCGAGCGGCATGCGTCATGCCTGCCGGTACGAGGCGATGCTGTGTGTTTGAAACGCCCCGTCAGTTTGGGAAACACCCAATTGCGAAAGTCAAGATCGCAGTTTCCGCCGTTGCGAATCCAGGATACGACCAAGTTCGCCGGCAGCGGAGCGGAATTCAGCGACACCAGGCACCGTGACAGGAAGTCCCTTGTTTGAATGCTGTTTCTTAACTCGTGCCGTCAACAACTCCGCCGTGGAGACTCTTGTTTGAAAATCCGGGTTTGAATGCAGTCTGCCAAGTGCAAAATTCCGCCCCGGTGCATGGCACCGGCGTCCCGCACCTCGAAGACACTAAAGGTGTCAGGAACGAATGGCACTGTCGTGGTATTGCAAGCGCGCAACGTGATCTATTGGCGGACGGAAGATTTTTGTAGACTGCCGTTCGTCAGAGTTGGTATTGATTGAAAAGCCCGCTCCTGGCGATGATTGTGAAGCCCTCCCTGGTTCTCTGCCCGAGAATGACCTTGCCGAACTGCCTGATTATCTGGCGATATTCAGATAAACCTCCGTTCAAAACGCAATCGCCCCAAAAGGACGCCGGTGCCAGAAAAGGACGCCGGTGACGCCGGTGCCAGCCACTCGACAAACGCTCCGAGTCCAGCTCACTCGCTCATTTTTCTGCCAACTGCCAACTGACTCCCATTTTTCTGTCACCAATTTTTCTGTCACCTGTGTTTCTGCGTCCCGGCTTTAATCAATGGGTTGCGGGCGAAGCCCGCGCTGGGACTTCCGTGGTTCAAAATGTTCTGCGTTTCCTGCTCAGCAAACGTTGAGAGTTGAATATTCCTGAGAAGATTTTTGGCAACGCATCATTTTGAGGCCGACTAAATGTAGGCCGACTTCGCCGAAGTCGGCACAGCAGATT
>JANOUN010000350.1:0-2979 GCA_031416875.1 Planctomycetota bacterium
TCGCGCGGTTGAAACACGGCTTGCCAAAGCACCAACAATTCTCTCGTTTACGATGTGAACACATCGCAAAGACCGGACAGGAATTCATTGTCTTAGAACCTTGGTCGAACGCAGGGTTTTGATCGCGAATGGACGCGAATACGCGCGAATGAAGGCCATAGTTCAGCAGCGGCAACATCCTTGTCGTCGTTTTGCCAGCGGTGTGCACGGTGCTCGTTTTGCCCGGCCTCTGAGTATAACAGGCCCAGGTGGATTGACTTCTCTCCACACTACTGCCCGTAATGCACTGCTTGAGCTCCACTTTGCAGCTGCTTCGAAGTTTTTCACCCGTACAGGATGTCTCGTGATGCGACTCGCTGCAGCGTATCAAGACCGAAACAAGGCCAAGGCCAGCGCACACTAAATAGCTTTGATACCAAGGACTTGCATCAGGAAGTCATCATTCCAGCCGCAGAGTTGGCGTTTCATGGCGAGGCTTTCTTTGCCGGGGTGTTGCTTCAGGAGTGATAAAGTGAAGCGCCGAATCCATGCCAGGTTCTCGGCGATCGTGCGTTGTCGAATTCTTAATCCATCTTCGCCATAGGTTACGTCCAGACTCCAATGGCACGTTGTTTCGATTCCCCAGTGCTTGCGAACTGCTTTGGAAAACTGCTGAATGTCGAGCGGCAGGCTGCTGATGAAATAGCGGATGTCGACCTTCTGTTCGCCCTTGACGACGCTCGTATAGACCACGACGCCAATCGTCTTGAGGTTCTTCCAGCGGGATGTTCCGGCGAAAGTATTCGGCACTTCAAACTGCAGATAAGTTCCTGAGTCCGATCGACCGTGTCCCTTCTTTGTGTCTTCTTCAAGGCGCTGCGATGGAACGCCCGCGAAGTCATCGCTGATGTGTTCATCCACGAAATTCATGACTTGTTGAAAGAGCTTGTCCTGATTCGCTTTCAATGCCAGAACGTAATCACCATTGCCCGCGACGATCTGATCAGCGATCGCTGTCTGAGTCCCCATCGCATCGATCGTGATGATGGCGCCATCCAGGTCAACCAGTCTCAGGACTTCAGGAATCGCCGTAATTTCATTGGATTTTTCTTCTGTGGCGACTTGTGCCAGCGTCAGTCCGAAATCCGAAAGCCAGACACTGACAAGGTGCATCGCTCCGAGTCCATTGGCGCGGTCGTGACTGCCCTTCATCGTTTTTCCATCAATCGCCATGTGAGTCTTTGCAGTGCTGCTGACCCCGGACTTTTCTTTCGCAGCCTCAAACAGCGAGTTCAACCAGGAGACGAAACTCGATTGAAATGCCTCGACCTTCACGGCTGATAAAACTCTCCGAATGACGTCTCGCGATGGAATCCCATTCGGCAGATCAAGTCCCTGCTGCAGCAGTTCTTTTTTTGCGACCGCCCACTTGGCAATTCCCGTCGGTCCTTTGGCTCCGGCAAGAACCCCCATCAACGAAATGGCGAGAACACTCGGCAGTGGATGCAATCGATTGATCGTCGATCGAGGATCTTCTAACTCATCAAAGTGACAAACAATTTCCCGAAGCCCAATACTAACATCTGACGACGGCATGACTTTCTCTCCGTAACATGCGATGACAATTCGTATGCTGCGGAGGTATACTCAAAGTGCGCCTGCGGCGCAACTACCCATTTTGCCAAATTGCCCTAATGTGCGCGCTGGCCTTGTATGCCCTATGCCCTATGCCCTATGCCTACTGCCTCCTGCCTACTGCCTACTGAAAACTGCCTCCTGAAAACTAAAAACCTACCTCCCTCACATCACATCCACCGGACTCCTCACCGCCAGCCCCGGTCGGTTCAGCACATGCGTGTAAATCATCGTCGTCTTCACATCCGCATGTCCCAGGAGTTCCTGCACTGTGCGGATATCGTAGCCATCTTCCAGCAGATGAGTCGCAAAGCTGTGCCGCAGCGTATGAGGCGTCGCGGGCTGTTCGACACCACCCGCCACCAGAGCACGTTTCATAGCGTTCTGGAAATTGTTCTCGTGAAGATGGTGTCGGCGAACCACACCACTCCGAGGATCGCGTGACTTCTGCCGCGACGGAAACACATACTGCCAGCCAAACTCCGTGTCCGCATTCGGGTATTTTTTGGCCAAAGCATAGGGCAGATAAACTTGACCCTGCCCTGCCTCAAGATCCTGGTCGTGAACCTTTTTCACGTCTTTCAACTGTCGTTGCAGCAATTCGACAGCGGCCTTCGGCAGCATCGTGATGCGATCCTTCTCTCCCTTCGCGTCGCGAATTGTAATCTGCATCGTGTCAAAATGCACGTCCTTCACACGGAGCCGCAGCACTTCCTTGTGACGCATCCCGGAACCGTACAGCAGGAGCGCCAACAACAAGTCACGACCTTCCAACTGCCGCAACATGCGGTTCACTTCCTGCCGACTCAGCACCAGCGGCAAATGCTTTGGACGCTTCGCCTTCACCGCATCAATGAACTCCAACTCGCGCCCCAGAATCCGTTGATAGAAGAACAGCACGGAACTCAACGCCTGGTTTTGAGTATTCGCAGCCACTTTCCCTGCAACTGCCAGTTCCGTCAAAAACTCCTTCAGTTCCGGTGCCCCGAACTTCTCCAGTTCCTCGCTGCCCACATGCTTCATAAAACGCACCACCCAGCCGATGTAGGCCGTTTCAGTGCTCAATGCGTAATGTCTCAGCCGCAATTCCGCCCGCATCTTTTGAATCCACCGCGGTTCATTCTCATGCACCACACCGATGAGTTCCGCCTCGTCGGCGGTGGAGTTGACTGAATTGCGTTCGCCGTCTGCAAGACGGCCTAATATCTGCCGGATCTCCAGGAGATCGGGCTCGGCGGTTTCCAGTACTTGATTGCGATAAAACTCGATCGCCCGAACCGCCTGGTGCCGCTGCCACGCGGGAACTTCTCGTGCCAAAAGTGTGCGACAGAACTGTTTTACACTCGCCTGCGAAACCAGAAGTGG
>JANOUN010000351.1:0-7727 GCA_031416875.1 Planctomycetota bacterium
CAGGGAGACAACCGAATGGGGACAACCGAATGAATCGCACGGAAATAAGTAACGGACAGCCTGAACGCCCCCAGGATCTGTCGCTTTCCAGAATCTCGAAAATGTGTCATTCGTGGCCGCGTGAGGTATAACTGCGCTTCTGCTGCCGCCCGGTGACTCGCAAGCGTGCTGACACTTCGATGTCATAGCGTTGGGTTCCCTTCACCGGCTCAGGCAATCGTGCGGCGTTCAGCTGGAATCGCTCTTCAAACCTATTTTGAATACGGCCCGCTGCCGACCAGCGGACGACCCGCAAAGCCTTGCCGTATGCCCTGGCGAATCACCTCAACGGCTTTTGCGATATCCTCCGTTGTGACATCCAGGTGCGTTACTGCCCGCAAGCGTTGCCCGCCCATCGGACCGAGCAGAACGCCCTGCTCTTTCAATGCTCCCGCCAGCTGAATTGCCAGCCCGAGTCCGGCATCAATTTCGAAGAACACCAGATTCGATTTCACGCGCTCGACGTCAATCCGGACTCCGTCAATCGACGCCAGCCCCGTTGCGAGTTGCCTGGCATGTACATGATCGTCCTGCAGTCGTGCGACGTTATTCTCTAATGCATAGATGGCAGCGGCGGCAACAATCCCGGACTGTCGCAACGCGCCGCCGAACAGTTTTCGAATCCGTCTGGCCCTGGCAATGTCGTCTTTGTTGCCGACAAGGATTGATCCCATCGGACAGCCAAGTCCCTTCGAAAAGCAGATTGAAATCGTATCAAAGCATTTGCCCACATCGGCTGCCGAGTATCCCGCCGACACAATCGCATTGAACAGTCTTGCCCCGTCCAGATGCCGCTTCAATCCGTTTGTCGTGGCCCAGTCGGAAACGCGCTGCAGATGGCCCAGCGAGTAGACGTGACCTCCGCCAAGGTTGGTGGTGTTTTCCAGACACACAAGGCGTGTCCGCGCGTAGTGCTGATCGTTCACGCGGATCCTGCCTTCCAGCACATCGACATCCAGCATTCCATCCGCGGCAACAATCGTGCGGACCGTTACGCCGCTCAGTGCCGCAGGAGCGCCGCCCTCGAAATTGGAGATATGACCGGTTTCGTTAATCAGCAGTTCATCCCCCGGCAGGCAATGGACGCGCACGCCCATTTGGTTGCTCTGTGTTCCCGAACAGGCGAACACGGCGGCCTCGTGCCCGAACATGTCGGCGACGCACCGTTCCAGTCGATTGACAGTCGGATCTTCGCCCATGACGTCATCGCCAACTTCGGCACTGATCATGGCCTGCAGCATCGCAGACGTTGGCCGCGTGACTGTATCGCTGCGAAGATCGATGATTCCTGAGGACCCGGATTTCAAGGGAGCGGCTTTCAAAGAACGGGAATGGACCGGAAAAACCCGGCAAAACTCAGCCGCAGACTGTACTTCGGTCCGCAGGTGGCTTCAATCAGGCAGCGGCAGCATATACTTCACGCGGCTGAGAACGAGGGATCAGCCGGAGTGCGCTAGCACCCGGTTATTGCAGGGAATGCGGACCTAACCGGACGCTAACGCGTACCGGCTGATAAAGCAGGGCCTCATTCAGACCCGCGCGGAGTATAGTAACCTTTACATGATCAGTCTCATCACGGCAATAGATTCGACACATGACCTCACCACTGGCCATTACTACCATCGATTGCCGTCAGGGCGACGCGAAAGAACTTTTTCGCCGGCTCCGCGAAAAGCTCAGCCCCCGCGGTGATGTCGTTTCGGAAGCTGGACGTCAGCGAACCATCGAACTCTTCGGAGAACCGCTCAGTCCGCGCGAAGTGGTCCGGCGAATTTGTGACGATGTGCGTAATCGTGGTCTTGAAGCTGTTCTGCACTACACGTCTAAACTGGATCGACGCGATCTCACGCCCGAAACGATTCGCGTCAGACCGGAGGAACTGGCGTCCGCGGCAGCTCAGGCATCGCCCGACTTCCTCGCCACGATTCGTCAAATCCGCGACAACATTGCAGAGTTTCAACGGGCCGTTCTCCCGCACGATGCGCGGGTCGTGCGATCGACAGGGAATGGAACTGTCGAGCTTCGACAGCGACACCTGCCGATGAAACGCGTCGGGATCTGCGTGCCTGGTGGTGCCGCTGCCTATCCATCGACCGTGCTGATGACGGCTGTCCCGGCGATGACCGCCGGCGTTCGTGAAATTGCGATTGTGGTCCCGCCAACTCCTTTTGGCGGTTACAACATCGACATGCTGGCGACCTGCCATGAGATCGGCGTGACGGAAGTCTACCGCGTCGGCGGAGCCCAGGCCGTCGCGGCGTTGGCCTACGGTGTGGAAGGCATCCCGCGCGTCGATAAGGTCGTCGGGCCGGGCAATCTGTTCGTGGCCCTTGCAAAACAGCATGTCTTTGGCGACGTCGATATTGACAGCATCGCTGGCCCCAGCGAAGTGATCGTCCTTGCTGACAGGACCGCTCGACCGGAATTCGTCGCCGCAGATCTGATCTCACAGGCTGAGCACAGTCCTGGCTCCGGGGTCCTGATCACATGGCATGAGCCGCTCATTGCAGCGGTGCTGCAGGCGCTGGAGAAACAACTCGCGCAACTGTCGCGAGGTGATCTGGCACGGCAGGCGCTGGCAGATTACGGGGCGTTGATTCTTGCCCGCAGCGAAGCAGAGGCCGCTGAACTGACGGACTTGCTGGCTCCGGAACATCTCCACATTTCGATGGACGATCCGGAAGTCATGCTGCATCAGATTCAAAACGCAGGAGCCATCTTTCTTGGTCATTACACCCCCGTTGCTCTGGGTGATTATATCGCAGGCCCATCGCACGTATTGCCCACAGGCGGCACAGCACGATTCGCCAATGGTCTCGCCGCAACGGATTTCCTGAAACGCAGCTCGGTGATCCGATACGACGCAGCGGCCCTGAGTGCCGATGCTCAGCGAGTGCGTCTGATGGCCGAAAAAGAAGGCCTCACCGCGCACAGTGCGAGCGTGGATATTCGACTGAAGTAGGGACAACGGAAGATTGGCGATTCCTGTACCCTGGACATTCATGTCCGAGGATTACTCGAAAACCTGGCCCGCAGTATCAGAGGTCTTTTGACGTGAATGCCGCACGCGCAGCCCTCCAGACACGCAGAATATACACTGTTCTGTTGGAGATGATAAACAGCAGTCGATACTTATACTGCCGCTTCCCCAACAAGAGTTCACGAATCGGGACTGCGAGGTCAGCTGACTCCGCCGCCATTGGACAACGATCGGGATTTAATTCAAGAGTGTCGAGTACAGACAAGAGTTGTCGCAGCCAGCGTTCGCCCGCAACAGTAGACCCCTGCTCCGAAAAACGATGGAGAATGGAATCGACATCTGCATCAGCTTTCGCCGTGAGCCGGACGGAATACCTCATGTCATTTTTCCGAATGTGGAATCCCGTACTTCCGGGCGAGACGCTTCAATACTTCTCGAGCAGGCTTCGTGCGTCCGGCTTCGACGTCCGCCAATCCTTCGCGGATCGCCGCCAGGGTCTCCTCCCTGTCTGCTCGCGATGCCAAATCGAGCAGCGCCTGATATGCTGCGGCGTCCTGCACCACAACTTCTGCCTGTCCATTGACAGTCAATATCAGCGGTTCGCCGCTTTTCCGAAGCCGTTGCAGGTAATTGGCCGTCTGTCGTTTGAAGTTTGTCAGAGAGTCGATACCCTCGACCAGGTTTACCATTGACGTGGCCCTGAATGGGAAAGAGAACGCACTTAATTCGATGCGAATTGCATGCTACCTGCTTTTCTTGTACCTGGCCAGTCCTGAACACAGTTTTTCATCAGTGTTTGCGAAGTTCCAGGGTCCTTAAATCATGATCAAATCCGCCGTCACTGTCAGCATCGTCGAACAGGCTCGCAGGGGGCCGTTTGTGTTTCATGACGATGTCGCCGCTGCCTGTCGTATCGCATCGGAACTGGGCTTCGATGCCGTTGAATTATTTGCTCCATCGGCCGAAGCAATCCGGGCACTGCCGTTGGCCGACTTGCTGAGGCGACATAACTTAAAGCTCGCAGCGGTCGGCACAGGCGCTGGCATGCTGGTCCATAAACTGCATCTGTGCGATCCTGATCCTGCACGCCGTCAAAAAGCGGAACAATTCATCCGCGATATCATGAGTGCCGGAGCGGAATACGCCGCTCCTGCGATTATTGGTTCCATGCAGGGGAAATGGGACGATGTCGTCGATCAGCCCACTGCACAAGGATACCTGCGAGATGCTCTGCAGCGACTGGGCGAACACGCCGAATCGCTCGCCACCACATTGATTTATGAACCGCTGAATCGCTACGAAACCAACATGGCGAATACCATGCAGCAGGGTGTCGAACTTTTGAAACCGCTGGCCACGAAGTCGGTGAAGCTGTTGGCCGATCTGTTTCACATGAACATCGAAGAAGTTTCGATCGCCGACGCACTGCGAAACTCCGGGGCGCACGTTGGTCATGTCCATTTCGTGGATTCGAATCGCCAGGCTGCCGGCCGAGGTCACATGGAATTCGCGCCGATCGCCTCTGCCCTCGCATCAATCGGCTACGATGGTTACGCTTCCGCCGAAGCATTCCCGATTCCCGATTCACTGTCAACGGCTCGTCAGACGATCGATACCTTTCGGCGCTGCTTCCGGTCGTGAACGCATGCGCGGAATAGCGATGGCGGAGGAGTGATTTAGTCCGCATTTCTTCGTGGGGTAAGCTTCCAGCTTGCCATCACTTCTTGAAAGCTCAGAGTTTTTTGACAAACCCGACAAGCTGGAAGCTTATCCCACTTTAGTTAACAACAGCAAGACACCGGCCGCTAGCGGGGCGTTGATTTAATACCAACCCGAAGCGCCAGCGAGGCAGAAACGGCTGAATTCCTCGCTGGCGCTTCGGGTTGGTATGATCATGAGCCCCAAAAATCACTAAATCAATAGACCGCCAGCGCCGAGCCGCTCACAGAACTCAACTTCCATCACCCAAAAATGGACCGACAGCTATGCTCCGTTCTGAACTCATTCATCCAAAGATCTCGGAAGTTCTGGCACGAGCGGGACACAGCTCGAAAGTCTTGATTGCGGACGGCAACTATCCCGCTGCATCTGCGATCGGCCCCAGGGCAGAACTGGTCAGCCTGAATCTGGCGCCCGGGCTGGTGTCTGTGTCGCAGGTGCTGAAAGTGCTGCTGGCTGCCATTCCGGTCGAAGCTGTCAATACGATGGGCATGCCGGACGACGATCCGTATCGGCTGCCGCATGATCCGCCGGTCTGGGATGAGTATCGCAGCATTCTGGCGAACGCCGGAATGGAGATCGAGCTGCAGCCAATTTCCCGCTGGGAATTTTACGACGCTGTCGATTCACGAGATCATGTGCTCACGATTCAGACAGGTGATCAGTCGCTTTGGGCGAATCTGTTGCTGACCGTCGGGGTTCGCAAAGCGGGTACTTGACATGATCATCGGGATAGGTACCGACATCGTTGAAATCGAACGCATCCGGGAAATGATCGAGCGTCACGGCGATCATTTTCTGAATCGATGTTTTACGCCCAATGAGATCGAATACGCCAACCGGCATCGTGATTCCGCAGTCCGCTTTTCCGGTCGCTGGGCCGCCAAGGAAGCCGTCGTCAAAGTCCTTGGCACCGGCTTTGTGCAGGGGATTACGTTTCACGATGTCGAAGTGGTTTCACTGCATACGGGTCAGCCAACAGTGCTGTTGTCCGGGGAGGCTCTGCTGATCAGCCAACGGTTAGAGATTGTCGAAATCAAGCTGACGATCTCACATGCTCGGGAATATGCGACGGCGACGGCGATCGGGGTTTCCGGGTAACATTCACGACAGGTCGTATAAGTCGTACAGGACATATACTCGCGCCGGTGGCTTGCAACGATCGCATTCGCAAACTACACCTTCGCCTGTGTCAATGTCTGCCGCATTTGGACCGCCTGCATGACTGAATCATTTGATCCGTATTCCTCACCGCCACCGTACGGCCAGCAGCCATACGGGCAATTTAATCCGGGACCTCGACCTGATATTCCAAACCATCTCGTCAAGGCGATCCTGGCAACCTGCTTTTGTTGCCTGCCGCTGGGGATTGTCGCCATCGTGTTCGCAGCTCAGGTCAATGGAAAACTGGAAACCGGCGACTACGCCGGAGCAACCAGCGCGTCGGAACAAGCGAACATGTATGGCAACATCAGCATCGGACTGGGCATCCTGCCAATTATCGGCGGGCTGGTTATTATGGTGATTGGGCTGATTGCCGGAGGCATGCAATAACACAACGAAAACCGGATGAATCTCCGCAGAGTTACAAATTGGATTCATCCGGAGACTATTTTGAACCGTTCTGGTGAAACGAGCATGTCGATTCGTTTCAAAATTCCTCACAAATTCCTTGAGTCGCACGAGCTTTCGAAAGGTGCATTTCATGTCAGGTCAGACGCCATTCAATCCATATTCAGAACCCGCTCCGGGACAAATGGGCCAGGGAGGTCCACGACCCAATATTCGGAACCATCTGGTGAAGGCCATTATTTCCACGATCTGCTGCTGCATTCCATTTGGAATCGTTGCGATTGTCTTTGCCGCGCAAGTCAATGGAAAACTGGATTCCGGAGACTATGCCGGTGCCCAGAAAGCGTCTGATCAAGCCAATATGTGGGGTAACATCGCGATCGGCGTCGGCGTCGTTGTCAACATTCTTGTCGTCGTCGCCCAGGTCCTGATTGGGATGGCTGCTCAACAGGGCCAGCCTGGATTCTGATGTTTTCACGGAATGTGAAACCGATGCGAACACAACGAGTCCTGCAACGATGTGGCTTCTTCGTCGCCGTCGCAGGAATCGTTTGCCTCGGATACATGCTGTTTCGAAAGAATCCGTCAGGAGACTGGCAGGCCTTCTTTCCCAAATGTATGTTCTTTTGGGCGACCGGCCTGCATTGTCCGGGTTGCGGTTGTCAGCGGGCCATTCATCACCTGTTCAACGGACGAATCCTGCTCGCCCTGCAATACAATGCGATGGTCATCATCGCCCTGCCCTGGCTGACATGGGAAGCCGTGCGATCGTCGCTGCGGTTCCTCGAACTGCCGCTGCCCGGATTTATGGTGACTCGCTTCAGGCTGAGTGGTCGACAGGCAATGTCCATCGCTGTGGCAGTGATGGCCTTCTGGATCCTGCGAAATGTGCCCTGCCCTCCGTTCGAATGGCTGGCACCACCCCGGATGGACTCCAGTTCTTAGTCTGCTGCGAGTGCCTTCGTTGCGTTCTTGCAGCGTATCATACAATCCGACAGGACTGTCGGTTTAATCGTTTTAACGGCAAGCCGCAGGCGTCGTTGCCAGGATTCGCCTGCGCCTGCGGCTCGCCGTTAATCGAAAATGCCGACCCTGGAGACTAAAATGATAGTCTCCGATTCTGGAACGGGTCAGGTTCGGATAGATCTTGGCGCGGGCTTCGCCCGCAACCGAAACAAGTAAGCAGATTTCGCTGAAATCTGCTGTGCCGACTTCGGCGAAGTCGGCCTACATTGAGACGGCCTCAAAATGATGCGTTGCCAAAAATCTTCTCAGGAATATTCAACTCTCAACGTTTGCAGAGCATGCCGCAGGATTAGTTGCCGGCAGTTTCACGAAGGCGATCGTGCGACCGAAATGCGAATTGGGTCAGGCGTTTCCATTTCGGGAGATCTTGAACTTTGCGATCAGATTCCGC
>JANOUN010000352.1:0-7444 GCA_031416875.1 Planctomycetota bacterium
CTCGCCGTACAGGAAATCCAGTCGTGCCTGATACGACGTGCCATGCACGGCCCGTCGCAGGTCGGGCAAGGTGTGCGCCAAAACGATTCGAGCGCCGGTCTGCCTGGCGAGCCAAACGGCTTGCTTGAACGCCGCGTGGGCGTGCGGCGAAAAATCAGTCGCCACCAGAATCTGCTCGTAACCTTGTTTAATGCTCGGCATCCCTTCAACTCCCTTGTGGTTATTGCGCGTTAATACGTTAATGCGACGTGTTATGTTTATGCCAAAGTCGAATTCCTGGCACGGCGTTCGCCTAATGCCGATACGATCAGCAGGAACTCATTGACATTCTCTGCGGTAAGGAGTCCGACCAGTGCGTCGCCATGAATCACCGGGGCTGTCAGGCAACATTCGGCCGCATGCATGCGAGCGAGGGCGGCATCCAGCATTTCGTTTGCTTCCAACGAAAGAAAATCGCGACGCATGACATCCTGCACCAACGTGTCCGGACCGCGCTGCTGCAGCGCTACCATCAATTCGCGACTGGGAAGAATGCCCAGAACTCGCGAATCGTCCAGCACAGGAAAGTCCTGCTGCGGAGTCGCCAGGATCAGCTCGATGGCTCGTTGAAGGGAATCTTTCGGGCGGAGCTTGCTGAAGTTGGTCATCATGGCGTGGCTGACCGGAATGCCTCCCAACGCGGCTTTTATGGTGGCCATGCTCGCTTCCTGAGCCGCGCCGATCCACACGAACAAAGCGATGAACATCAGGAACGGATTGCCAAAGAAACCCAGGAAGGCGAACACTAAGGCCATCGCCTGACCGATGCTCGCGGCGATTTGTGTGGCACGCGCGTATTCCAGCCTCGTCGCCAGCAAGGCCCGCAGCACACGTCCGCCGTCCATTGGAAAAGCCGGGAGCATGTTGAAGATGAGCAGGCTCACGTTGACCACCATCAGCCGTTCAAGGAACGGACCTCCCGTCACGGTGAGTTGTTCCACCGGCGCAAATCCGTTGGTGAATCGAAGCCAGGCGAAAAGCAAAGCCGCGATGACAAGGTTGACGGCTGGTCCGGCCAGGGCCACCCACAGTTCCTGCAGCGGTTCCTCTGGCATGCGTTCCAGTCGAGCGACACCACCGATTGGCAACAGGGTGATATCGCGTGTCTTGATGCCGTACCGGGCTGCCATCAGTGCATGACCGAATTCGTGGAGCACCACGCAGCCGAACAGGGCTAGAATAAAGCCCACCCCTTCCAGTGTTTTGCCCAGACTGTGGCCTTCTGTCCAGTGACTCAGCACGATAAACGCGACCAGAATCAGGAACGTGGCATGCATGTAGACGCCGATGCCGCGAAATTCACCGAGTTTCCAGGACCACTTCACGAAACATCTCCTTCGCTCTTGTTATTGCTGCCTGGATCATCAGGTGAGTCTGCGGAACGCTTCCTCAAGGACTCCAGTCGTGCCAGTCGCTGGCGATATTTGGCCGCCTCCTCGCTTTCACCAATTGTGTCGAGGAGGACCACCAGCTCACGCATGGCCTCGACATGGAACGGATCGCGAGAGAGGACTTGTCGATACAGGATGACTGCCGGTAGCAGCGATTTCGTATCCGATAACGACCTGGCCTCTGTCACAAGTTGCGAAATCCCAACCAGATCACTTTCGAATAGTTCTTCCAGTACATCGTCCTGTTTCACGGTCAGCAATGAACACGGCAGGTCTCGAAGCATCCGCCGGGTCGTACTGCCCAGCAGCACCTGCACAAGTCCCGTTCGGCCGGTGGCCCCCATGATGATCAGATCAGATCCGAGTTCTTGCGCCGCCGCCACGATTTGCTCATGGGGTACCCCGTGCCGCACCTCACATTTCCAGGAGACGCCGGAAAAATCCGCTTTCTCAACGAACCGCTCAAACTCTTGAACCCATTCGCTTGCATGCTCGGCCCTGGCATCCACAAGTACGCCGGTTTCGACAGCTGCGGTCAGCCAGCTCACGTCGGGAATAACCGACAGCACGAAAACCTCGCCACCAATGGCTTTCGCCAGCCGCACGGCGTTCTGCAGCCCTCGGAATGAAGTTCTCGACTGATCAACGGGGCACAGAATTCTCTTGAAAAGTGTCTCAGGATCACCGGGGCGAACTGCGAGCACCGGCTGCGGAGCGTGGCCGATCACGACTTCGGCGATGGGGCCCAACGAGAAAACGGCGGGGTTCTGTCGATTACCTGCCCCGATGACAATCAGATCAGCATTATGTTCCTGCGCGACATTGATGATCGTATGTGCCGGCGACCCCGATCTGATCACACACCGAGCCACAGTGACTTGCTTCTCTGCAAGTCGGTTTGACAAATTCGCCAGATACAACTCAGCGTATTGCTGTCGATAGAGTTGCACTGCCGGGTGGGTTTTCTCAACCACATGCAACAGCGACACCTGTGAGCCGAACGCAGTTGCCAGTCGTGCGGCAGCATCCATGGCATCATCATCCACACGACGACATTCAACCGCGAGTAAAATGGATTGAAGCATTCGCATCATAATTGTCCTTGTTTCTACCTCAATTGACCGCAACGTGTTATCTCACAGGGATTTGTACCACAAGTACACCCCATAACCTATCAACCGCAACGCTCCTCCGGCTCGACCTTGTAAGCCACGAGTCAGCGGCGTCATTCCACGCTTGCAGATTCCTGAACACTGGTTGTAACGTGACTCTGTACTTTTCTGCTGCTGACACCAAACGCCGAAAGTTCCCGATGCAACAGGCCCAGCAGCGTTTGAAGAAATGCAACGACCATGGGTCCGACAAAAACGCCCAGCGGACCCAGAGCCTGAACGCCACCGAGAACCCCGATCAGCGCCGCCAGTGGATGCATTGCGGAGCGATCATGCAGTACCCAGGGTTTGATTACGTTATCAATGGTTGATATCACGAGAGCGCCGTACAGCATGAGCACGATGCCGGCAGTCGGGCGGTCGTCGATGAAAATCAGCCAGAGGCTGGCGGGCAGCCAAACCATCGCCGCGCCCACAAAAGGAATCATTGCCGTGAGGGCAGTGATCGTAGTCAGCAAAAAAACGGATTGCAATCCAGCGACCCGGAAACCCACTCCCGCCAGCATACCCTGCGCCAACGCGGCAGCCACGCTTCCGGATACCACCGCTCTGGCAACTCGTGCAAACTCCTCCAGCAGTTGCTCTTCGTAGCGGTCTTCCAGTGGTGACAGCGCCATAAGATGCTTCGCGATTCGCGGTCCATCCGCGAACAGGAAGTACATTGTCACGACCAGAATGATAATGCCGAAGACTGTCCGGCCGGCAATGATGCCTGCGTGGCCTCCAAACGATGAGATCCAGTCAGGGGTCACGGCGAAAACCCTGCTCGTCCAGTCCCGAACGTCTTCAGGCGTGGGATTGGCAATGTTCTTGACGACTGCTCTGGCTGCTCCCCCGAGGAATTCAATCCTGTATTCCTGAAAACGGCGAGCCGCCATTTCCATCGCCTGCTGATAGGCCAGAGTTCCCGGAATCTCCTCGCGGGCGGTTGCCAAAGCATCCAACATGAACTGTGCATCTGATCGTCCGGTGGAGTTACCGTCCTCGTTCAGCGTCACTTGCAACCGCTCCAGTTCCTCGTGAAGACGCAGCAAGGCTTCCGGATTACCGTTGGCGACTGCGCCCTCGCGAGCATCGGCCAGCAGCCGTTCAAAGGAACGTTCCGCGAAACGCAGCTCGACGACGTGCGGATATCCGAGCCCCAGCGACAATCTCGCACGATGCAGTTTATCGCGGAATTCACCATCATCCAGACTTCGCACGAGCTTCGCCGCTTCGTTGCCTGCCAGCAGCAGCACGAGGACCGATGGCGCGACGACAACCAGCAGCACCAGAGTTGTTGTGATTACAGCGGCCACACGATTCCGCCCTCGAAGGAGCCGTACGCACCATGTGTGCAATGGACGGAACATGACGACACTCACCATCGCCAGAAAGAGTGGCAGGAGCAGAGTGGATGTCACTTCAAAAAACAGGACGCCAAAGGCCCCCGTGACCAGGACCAGGATCACAAATGAAAGAAGTTTTCCCACTCTGACAGACCTTTTTCAGGAAGCTGATGTTATTCAGCTATTGGAATACAAACATCCGGGATGCGAACAGATGTCGCACCGAAATGAACGCACTATGTCCCTTCCGACGCCGCTCGAAAACTAGCCCGCTCTTTTGCCAGATGTTGCATCTGAGGGTGTATATCGTGCTCGCCAACGATCGGCTTTCCTAACAAATATTCCAGTACGTCTTCCAGTGTGGCGACGCCAACGACGACTCCGCTGGAGTCCGTGATGACGGCCAGATGCTGTCGCTCTGCCATCAGGCGATCCAGCAACTGGTGCCCTCCCCAGTCCTCCGACACAAACAGCGCCGGTCGCATCAGTTCACGCAGTGTCTTGTTACAGTCCTCGCGAACAATGTGGTCCAGCACGGCCCGCCGCTGGACCACGCCGATCACTCGGTCCAGATCATCGCCTGCAGTGACAGGGATTCGGCTATGGACCAGCCGCTCTCCGAGAAATCCCGGAGAGTCCAGTCGACTTTCGGCGGGCAGCGAAAACACAACGTGTCGCGGAGTCATCAGTTGACGCACGGTCACATTGTTCAACCGCAGGACGTTTTCCACCCAACGCAGTTCATCCGGCAGGATCGTCCCGCCCTGCGCTGCCAAATCCGCCATGACCAGAACCTCTTCCTCCGTTGGATGTTGGCCGGGCGCATGGCGATTGATTGTGCGTGTCAGCCAGCGGCACAGGATCGCCAACGGAAAGACGATCCAGACCATCACCTGAATCAGCCATGCCAGTCGAGGAGCCAGAATCCCGGCCCAGGCAAGGCCAACACTCTTCGGAACAATTTCCGTCAGCAACAGCATCGTCAGTGCGAACACCGCTGATACCGGACCTAACCAGGCATTGCCGTACAGCTCACCCACGAGTGCCCCCATCCAGGCCGCGCCGACCGTTTGAGCCAGCGAGTTAAATGCGGCGATTCCGGCAACCGGCTCATCGATCCGACGCCGGAGCTTTGCGAGCCGGTCGCTTCCCGCAATGCGTCTGCGACGCAGCACCTCGACCTGCGTCGGCGTGACGCCATAGAGCGATGCTTCGCACAGCGAACACAGAAACGAACCTGCAAGGCTCGCCGAAACAACCGCGACAATCAGCGACACGAGCCACTCCTTCCAGGCACAACAACATGCATGAGACCACCGTGCCGTTCCGTGAACATCATGCCACCGGCAAAAATCCAGATTTCGAAAACATGAACCAGCAATAGCGCGCAAATCAGCAACGCGATGCGAGGCCGACCAACCCAGGCGAGCTTGCTCAGGAGTGTTGACTCCGGTTGCTGCGAGTTCATTGTCCTTCTTCCTCTGGACCGGGATGTAATTGCCAGGAAGCCGGGTCAATCGGAGACACGAAACCATCCGGCTTGACAGTCAGAATGCTGCAATCGCATGTATCGAGTACTTTTTCGGCGGTGTTACCCAGGAGCAGCCCCTTGATACCACTGCGGCCGACAGTCCCGATCACGATCAGATCCGCAGCCTGATGCCGCGATATCCGTTGAATTTCCTGCCATGGTGTTCCCCAGGACAAATGCACCTGAATCTGCGTCCGATCGACCGCCAGCGAATCAAGGAACTCTTCCAGACGCCTTGTTGCTTCCTCATTGATCTCCTGTCGCAATGAGCTTCCCTTGGGAATTCGGGAGATCAAGTCTTCCGGGACATCCTTGGAATCAACAACATGCAGCAGATGAAACTCGGCGCTGGCTTGCTGAGCGACCCTCCGCCCTTCCTTCACGGCTTTCAAACTGACGTCCGAAAAGTCGGTTGCGGCCAACACAACTTTCGGCGGACAGATATGCCCGACCTTCACGATCCAGACCGACGACGGACACTTCCGTATCAGGCGCTTTGCCGTGCTGCCCACGAAGAACTGTTCCCATTTGCCAAGGCCTCGTGTGCCAGCCAGGACGTTATAGCAACGGGTGATCGCGCGCACTCCGTGCTCGGCGTTCGTCGTCGCGCCAGCCGGATACCATTTCACGCCGTGAATAATCCCGCTGGCCTTTGCGATGCCGATTTCGACCGGGGACATCTCGTCGGTCAGAAAAAGCGTCATGAGCGGCTGGAAGTTAAGTCCGCCGGGGACGGAGGCGAGGATGCGGTCACGATACTGTCGCGCAAGCTCCGTCGTAGTGATCGGCGTTCGCAGATTGGGCATAATGATCGCCCGCCCGAAACGCCGCGCGCTATCAGCCACAACCCGTCGTAACATTTCTCCATCGCGCAGATGCAGATGAAAATCGTCAGGTTTTGTCAGTGTCAAATGTTCGGTCAGCGGCATGGCGTGATATTTTCGATTGTCAATCTGCGGGAACAAACTGTGTTATTGCGCCAAAAACAACGGTAGATTCGCGTTGCGAATCACATCCAATGCCGTCTCTCCGAAGAGACGTCTTAACAGCAGGTTCTTCGCACTATTGCCCATAACCATCAGGTCCGCGCCCCAACTTTCTGCGTAGGGCAGCAGTTGTTCCTTTGGCGAGCCATTGATGCACTCCGTCTCGGCATTCAGACCATGGGCGCGACAATAATCAGCGGCGTCCGTGACGAGCTGTTGAGCATTTGCGCCTCCGCCATCATCAAAGGAAATGATCCGCAACTGCGAAACCGGCAAAAGACGCATCTGGACGAATCGCTTCATCGCTGTGGCTGATTCCATAGATCCACTGTACGCAATCAATACCTTTGTCACCGGTCGCAAGGTCTTTGACACAGCGATGAGCGGTCGGACTCCCGCCTGCACAAGCCGCACCAGGACGTTGTGCGGATCAGGGACGAAATCCGAATCGAACAGGCTCCGCAGTCCGAAGACCATCAGGTCGTGATAACGGGCTTCGGAGGTCATCACTGAAAAGGGTTCGCCGACTTCGCGAAGCACCCGATACCGAATGCCCGCACCACGACACGCATCAATCAGCTCCTGTGTGGCCAACTCGATGCGTTCCTTTGCCTTTTTCAGATCGGCTTCCGGAAAAGGATAGATCAATGCTCCCTCCCCGATTGCCATCGAGAGTGTTGGTGTTACATGTTCTGGGTCATTGACACTGACACCTGTGACTTCGGCATCGTGCGCCATCGCCAGCGCGACGGCCTGGTTGATTGCGGAAGCGGTATAGTCCGCGCCGCCAAGGCCGACGAGAATGCGTTTGATCATGGAATGTCCTTTCGTGTCAGAATGTCGATTATGAATCTGGAGAATTCTATACCCCGAGCGGGCGAATCTGACACTAACCCGAAGCGGCCGCGAGGGCCGGTTTGCCCCGGCCGCCCGGGCGCGGGGGGGGGGGGGGGGGGGGGTTACGGAGGGTTGGTTTGTGGGGGGGCGGAGTTAATTT
>JANOUN010000353.1:0-10419 GCA_031416875.1 Planctomycetota bacterium
GTATGGAATGACGGTCATGGGAATCAGCAGCGCCTGAGGATGATCTTTCCGCAGCCGGTCGATAAGTTCGTGGAAGTGTTTCGGAAATTCTTCGGTGAAGTTCTCAACTCTCGCTCGATCGTTCAGGCCGTAGCGGATGAAGATATAGTCGAGACCCGGCAACTTTGCGGCATCGCGATCGTAACGACCGGAATCAATCAGCCTGCGAATATATTCGCCGCTGAGGCCGGAGTTAATCACGTGACACGGCGGAAGATCTTTTTCGGCTGCCAGCAATTGTTCAAGGACATTTTCAAGATGCGGCCCGTCAGGTTTGAGCAGCCTCGGAATACTTCCTTCCGTCGTACTGTCACCCAGCAGCAGAATCTGTACTTTGCCTTCATGCTCGGCGCTGGCCGGCGGCGAAAGAAAGTTCATCGTGAACAGAGCAACAAGAACCAGGGCGGTCGAGTGCTTCAAACGAAAATCAGGGAGTTGATTCATGTGTTGTTTCAGTCGGAGACGAGTGTCAGGCATGATTGCGTTGGAGGATCAGGTCTGCTGGCAATTATTGACAATACGTAAAAATGTAGGGTGTGACAAGCAACGCGCAGGCACACCGAAACACGGTGATGGTGTGCCCGCGCTGCCGCTTGTCACACCCTACGAAATCACAAACTGGCCGACCGTGCGAGGATCAGCCCATGATTTGAGTCCAACTCGGCGCAGAAGTCACCCGTCGCGGGAAGGCGGATCCTTTTATCTCATCTATGCGACTTGGAATCTCAGGTGTTCCTCTTGAACTTGCTGCGATATCCGGCGAGCATTATCCCAATGTCTTCAGTGCGGCACTGGCGGGCGGCGGCATTCAGGGCGGCCGAGTCGTCGGGGAGTCCGATTCGCAGGGGGCTTTACCGCTCCGAAATCCGAAATCACCTCAGGACGTCCTCGCGACCGTTTATTGTCACCTTGGAGTCGATACAGGCATCTCATACCCTGATCACAGCGGTCGCCCGATTCCTGTGCTTCCGTTTGGTGATCCGATTTCAGAACTGTTCTGATATGACAGAGCCAATGAAACGAGGTTCAATCTGAGAAGCAGAGTGATGCACGGGTCGCCCATCGCTCAGTGATATGAAGTTTGGTCATATACCCTTTGAAGAGATAATTCCATGCCGCGACTGAATCCTGAAATACTGACAGATTTCGCGACGTTGATTTTTGAGGCCAGTGAGTTGCCTCCTGATGTGGCCCGCATGGTCGCGGAGTCGCTCGTGCTGGCGAACTTGTCGGGACATGATTCGCACGGCGTGATTCGCATTATTGAATATGTTGCCTGGACAAAACGCGGCTGGGTGAATCCTCACGGGCAGCTGACGGTCGTGCGCGAACAGCCGTGTATCCTGATCCTGGATGGAAACTTTGGATTTGGTCAGGTGATTGGTCGCAAGGCGATGGAGTTGGGCATCGCAAAAGCTAAGGCCGACGGAGCCTGCATTCTGTCGCTGCGACGGTCAGGCCATTTGGGACGCATCGGCGAGTTCATGGAGCAGGCTGCCAGTGCAGGACTTGTTTGCTTTGCATTGACGAATACCCACGGAAGCGGAGTCCTGGTGGCTCCGCATGGTGGTTGTGAACGACGGTTGTCAGCAAACCCGCTCGGCGGTGCAGCTCCGCGGCCGAATGGACCACCGATCATGATGGATATTTCGACATCCACCATCGCCGAGGGAAAGATCAAAGTGGCTCGCAGCCGGGGTGATTCAATGCCAGCAGGACTGTTCGTCAACAGCAACGGTGAGGCATCGACAAGTCCGGAAGAGTATTACGCAAGTCCGCCAGGGGCACTCCTTCCGATGGCTGGTCACAAAGGATTCGCCCTGTCCATGCTGTGCGAAGTCTTTGCAGGAGCAATGACCGGTGCGGGCTGCAGCAAGGACGGTGTGGAACGCATTGCCAACGGATTCATGGCATTTCTGCTCGATCCAGCGGCGTTTGCAGGCACGGAATTTGTCAGCAGCGAACTCGGAAACCTCGCCGAGTGGGTCAAGTCCAGTCGACTTCAGGACGGCTTTGACAGGATCCAGCTGCCCGGTGAGCCGGAAGCTGCCGCCAAGGAGCAACACAGTCGGTCAGGGATCGACATCGATGACAGGACATGGCAAAAAATCTGCGAGATCGCTGCCGCTGTCAATGTTGCGATCCCGGTCATCGAAGCTCTCAGACAAAGTACTCCATGAACCATGCCATCTGTATCTGATGGCCTGGATTGTGAACCTCGACACGGCTGACGTTGACTGCTGGCCAGTCCGGTTCGCGACGACAATTCGGTTTGCCTCCCGACCCAGCAGTTTGCGATGTTCACATGGAGATATCGGCAGCTTTTGCCGCCTTAGCCCAGAGTGCGGGACGCCCGACAACGAAATGTAGCGCAGGATACAATTGACGCTGCTGCTGAATGCTTTGAAACGCCGTTTGAAGTGATAGTGATATGGTACAGTTTGCTTCTACATTCAAATGTTCAACCGACATGAAACTCCCGTTTCCGGCATACAATTTTCTACGTTCGCAGTTTCTATGGTGCTTCACTTCCGCCATTGTCATCGGAATATCTACGACTGAGGCACATGGCCAAATCGTTCAGGATCAGCGAGACAGAGGCAATCTGAACGATTCACTATTCTCAGAACCGTCCTCGATTCTGGGTGCTCCAACGTTGCTGAGCTGGCAATCCGCTTCGGAACGCACCTCATCCGAACCGATCGGGCCGATTACGACGGATCGCCCTGACTTCACTGAAGCCAGTTCGACTGTGGGGGCTAATGTCGCGCAGGTGGAAATGGGATACACCTTCACGCACGACAACGACGAGAGGATTGCCACGGGAACGCATTCGACTCCAGAGACACTATTTCGTATTGGGACCCCCATCAACTGGCTGGAACTTCGACTCGCCGCAAACCTGCTGCAGGAAGACATTGGCTCGGTTTCCAATAGTGGAGCCGAAGATCTGTATCTTGGGACAAAACCTGGGCTGACCGCTCAGGACGGCAATGTTGCCCGAAATGGCTCTCGTGCCGCAAATGACCGTCCCCACAGGCGGAAGTGCTTTTACAAACGATCGGGGGCTGCCCGGTGTAAACTGGCTGTACGGCTGGGATGTCACGGACTGCCTGTCGACGGCGGGGAGTACGCAGTTCAATAGTGCTTTGGATCCCACGACGGGCGTCGGCTACACCGAATGGGCTCAATCATGGACCATGGGCTATTCACTTCACGACCGACTGGGAATGTACACCGAATGGTTTGTGTTGATTCCAGATAATGCAGAGACCGCTCAAGTAGAACACTATGGCAACAGTGGATTCACATTTCTATTGAACGACGATATTCAATGGGACATCCGCGCTGGAGTTGGGCTCAATGATGCCGCAGATGACTACTTCCTCGGCACCGGCCTGTCGATCCGCTTTCGCAGACGCTGATCTGACTTCGCCGATCCCGGAACGTCATGACTAGCAAGTCACTCAGGACGACTCTTAGTCGCACAGTGATTTCGCTTTGGCCCGACATGGATTCTGCTGACTGTACCGTTTTCTATGTGTTCGCCAATTGAAGCGAGGTTTCCAGACCGGGAACCACGAATGAACACAAATAGACACGAATGGAATGCTTAACACTTCGTGTTTATTCGTGTCGATTCGTGCTTCAAACATCCAGCACATAGAATCCGGTAGAGTCAGGGATTCTGAAAGCCTTCGTGCTGCGGCTGAAAACTGTGACAGCATCCTGCAGAATCAGTCGCCAAAGATTTCCAGTGCCGGGCTGTCAGCCGGGATAAGACCAATCGCGTGAGCGCGGCGGGACAATTGTTGCAGTGCGTTTTTTCCGACGTCGCCGAGATCCATGGTCCAGTCGTTGACGTACAGATCGACGTGTTGCATCAGGACAGTGTCTTCGAATTCCTGAGCGAACTTTCTCATCGTGGGCAGCGGAAGATTGCGATCGGACAGAGCGAGTTTCAGCGAGTCGTGAATCACGGCCTGCACGGTTGCGATGGTGTCGCTGCTGAGCGTGCGTCGTGCGACGATTCCGCCGAGGGGCAGTGGGCAGGACGTTTCCTGTTCCCACCGTGTGCCGAGGTCTTCGACCAGTCCGAGGCCTTCATTCTGCCACGTGAAGCGGCCTTCGTGGATGCAGACCCCAAAGTCGGCTTTGCCATGTTTCAGTTCCGGCATAATATCCGAAAACACAACATGTTGAACCTGCGTCGTGCGTGGATAGAACAACTGAAACAGCAATGCCGCCGTCGTATGCTGACCGGGACACAGCGTGATTTGTTCGGGGTCTTCAGGCCGCTCACCCGCTCGAGCCGACAACAGCAGCGGACCGACGCCAAACCCCAGAGCCGAACCGGATGGCAGGACAAGGGTCTTGTCCGCCAGCAGCAAGGCAGCGTGAAAACTGGTCTTTGCCACATGGAAATCACCGGCGAACAGGCGATCATTGAGCTGCTGAATATCGATCAGCTCAACTTCAAACGTCAGTCCTCGCCAATCGACACTGTGCGTCATCAGGCCGTGGAAGGCAAACGTATCGTTCGGGCATGTAGAGATCCCCAGATGAACTCTGGTCATGTGGAGATCCTCAATGCTGCCAGTTCCGCCGCGGCCTCGAGCGCGGCGACGACGTTCCAGTTGGTTTTGTCGCGATCGCCTGCCATGTTGGAAATTCCTCGAATGACGGTCAGCGGGATTCCGGCCATGCGGCACGCCAGCGCAACCGAGAATGCTTCCATGTCTTCCGCGACTGCGTGCGGGAATTTTCTGAGCCGATGCGCGACGTCCTCGGTGCAGCCCGACGCCGCACAGACTGTGAGCAGCATTGAGCCCCCTGATTTCCAGGTATCCGATTCGATCGTTGGTTCGATCACATCACCGAACGACTCACCGAACTCAGGATCGGTCCACTGCGGCCAACCAAGTTCGCTCGCTGTTTCAAAATCAAAACCGCTGCCAGCTCCAATTCCGTAACAGGCAATTCGCGAAAAAGTCGTGGCTGTCCCGATCGGCAATTGCGGTCCCAATGCTCCCGCGATCCCGACGAGCACTACTGCTCTCGGTTTGTAGAGCGCCAGCAGTTGCGTCGTGCGAATCCCTGCCACGATTGGCCCGAATCCGCATGTCTGTATCACGCCGTCAGCCCGCTTCACAGACTCAGCAAGAGGTGGCTGCAGTTGTTGCAGTTCGAAGTCCGTGGGTATCAGGAGCAGCAGTCGTGTCATCAACGTTTGTTCTTCCGACTATGAACCCTTTGTCTGTTCCTTCGTCCATTGATCTTTCAGAGTCACCGTGCGGTTAAAAACCAATCGGCTCGGCGCTGTATCGGCATCGACGCAGAAATAGCCCATGCGTTCGAACTGAAATCGGTCGCCTGGCCTGGACTTTGCCAGAGACGGTTCCAGCATCGCATGGTCGAGCACAATCAGCGAATTGGGATTGAAGTTGGACTTCCAGTCAAGCGCTGGATCGGCGACTTCATCCGGGTCTTCTTTGACAAACATGTGGTCGTACATGCGCACGTCGGCTTTCACCGCATGTTTCGCAGAAACCCAGTGCAGCGTGGCTTTCACTTTACGTCCGTCCGGAGCGTCGCCGCCCTTTGTCGCCGGATCATAGGTGCAGCGGATCTCCGTGATGTTGCCGGATGCATCTTTCACGACATCCGTGCAGGTGACAAAATAGGCCCAGCGAAGACGCACTTCTTTGCCTGGCGACAGGCGGAAAAACTTCTTCGGCGGTTCTTCCATGAAGTCTTCGCGTTCGATGTACACTTCCCGGCTGAATGGCACTTTGCGACTGCCAGCGGCCGCATCTTCCGGGTTGTTGATCGCGTCCAGTTCTTCTGTCTGATCTTCCGGATAATTCGTGATGACGACCTTAATGGGATTCAGCACGGCCATCCGCCGTTCCGCACGTTTGTTCAGATCTTCCCGGATATGGTTTTCCAGCACGACCATATCGGTCATCGCGTTGTTCTTGGTGACACCCACATACGCACAGAACGCGCGAATGGCTTCCGGCGTGTAACCGCGACGACGCAGACCGCAGAGCGTCGGCATGCGAGGATCATCCCAGCCGGAAACGAATTTGCTCTGAACAAGTTCCAGCAGGCGACGTTTGCTCATCATCGTGTAGGTGAGATTGAGTCGATTGAATTCGATCTGCTGCGGATGATGAATGCCGAGTGCCGTGCAGTACCAGTCGTAGAGCGGTCGATGATTCTCGAATTCCAGCGTGCAGATCGAGTGTGTAATAGCTTCGATCGAATCCGACTGACCGTGTGTGTAATCGTAAGTGGGATAAATGCACCACTGCGATCCCGTGCGATGATGTTCGGTGTGGCGAATGCGATACATGATCGGGTCCCGCATGAGCATATGTTTTTCTGCCATGCCGATCTTCGCGCGCAACACGTGAGTTCCGTCCGGAAACTCACCGGCCCGCATGCGACGAAACAGGGCAAGGTTTTCATCGACTGATCGACTTCGGTACGGACTGTCGATGCCTGGTTCGGATGCTGATCCACGTCCCGCGCGGATCTCTTCCAGCGGCAGACTGCAGACGTAGGCCTTGTCGTCGCGAATGAGTTGTTCGGCCCACTGATAAATCTGTTCGAAATAGTCGGATGCGTAGAAAAGCCGGTCTTCCCAGTCAAAGCCGAGCCAGCGCACGTCTTCCATGATGGAATCAACGTACTCCGTGTCTTCCTTTTCCGGGTTGGTGTCGTCAAACCGCAGATTGCATTTGCCGCCGTATTCTTTGGCGATGCCGAAGTTCAGGCAGATCGACTTCGCGTGCCCGATGTGCAGGTATCCGTTCGGCTCAGGAGGAAATCGCGTGTGGACTCGCCCGCCCCATTTGCCGGACGCGAGATCGTCTTCCACGATCTGGCGTACAAAATCGCGATGGGCGGACGTGGCTGGATCGGTCATTTCAGGAAATTCCGTTGTGTTCTGAGATATTCAACGCTCGGTCGTGCAACGATGGAAAATACCTGCTCACGCGCGTTGCCGGAAGTCACGCATTCGGTTTTATGGCAAGTGAAAAGCCGAGCAATGCAGGCGAGGTCGCTCCGCCGACTCGCATTCCTTGTAACGCCCGTGCGAAAGAAACGCTGCGTGGCGGTTGCCGTAAGTCGCGTGTGATTGGTTGGTCACGTTGTATCCGGGGAATCTCAGTCGGCGGAGCGACTGAGCTACGTGGACAGCACTTCGTGCAGGACCCGGGCGGGTTCGACACCGGTCAGGCGCATGTCGAGGCCCTGATACGGGACGGAGAAGCGTTGGTGGTCGATTCCGAGCAGATGCAGCATCGTTGCGTGCAGGTCGCGGACGTGAACCGGGTTCTCGGTGGCGTGATAGCCGAGTTCATCGGTGTTGCCGTATGACGTTCCGGATTTTACGCCGCCGCCAGCCATCCACATTGTGAAGCCCTTGATGTGATGATCGCGGCCGACTCCGCCCTTGTACTGAATCATTGGCGTGCGACCAAACTCGCCGCCCCAGATGATCAATGTTTCGTCCAGCAGGCCGCGTTGCTTCAGATCATTCAGCAGAACCGCAACGGGCTGATCCGTCAGCTTGCTGCAGATGCCCATGTATTTTTGCAGGTTGTCGTGATGATCCCAGCCACGGTGATACAGATGGATAAAGCGTACGCCGCGCTCCACCAGTCGCCGTGCGAGCAGGCAATTTGAAGCAAACGATCCATCACCGGGCACTGCTCCGTAGGCTTCCAGGACATGTTTTGGCTCATGCGACATGTCGGTCAGTTCCGGAACCGACGACTGCATGCGAAATGCGACCTCATAGGCCGCGATCCGTGAATCCACCTCCGGATTGTGCAGTTCAGCGTTCCTCAGGCGATCCAGTTCCGTCACAGCATTCACCAACGATCGCTGCTGAGCGTTGGTAATGCCGGGGGGGTTACTGACGTAATGCACCGGGGCACCGCTGGAATTAAACTCCACGCCCTGATACTGGCTTGGCAGGAATCCCGCCGACCATTGGCGAGAAGCAATCGGCTGCGGGTTTCGACCTCCGACGCTGGTCAGCACAACGAAGCCGGGAAGATCATCGCACTCACTGCCCAGACCGTAGGTCGCCCACGCCCCCATCGACGGTCGTCCGCTGATCGCCGTCCCGGTGTTCATGAAGGTATGCGCCGGATCGTGGTTGATCTGTTCAGTGACCATCGATCGCAGAATGCACAAGTCGTCCACGATCCCGGCCTGATGCGGCAGGAAGTCGCTCACCCACTGGCCACTCTGACCATACTGTCTGAACTTTGTGAGATGTCCCTGCACCTTGAGTTGCTGTCCCTGCAACTGCGCAATCGGCTGGCCTGCCGTAAACGACTCCGGCATCGCTTGGCCATCCAGTGCATTCAGCTGCGGCTTGAAATCAAAGGTTTCCAGGTGTGACGGCCAGCCCGCTGCCGAAGCAAAGTGACCACAGCCGATTGACCGTCACGCGCGCCGTCAGCAGCCCGGCACCGTGTTCCGCATCGACAAGCCAGTGCGCGAGGTCGAGTCGATTCGCGCGGCAACTGTCACCATCAGGCCCGGCAAGAGATCCCATGAATCTCGGCACGGCAGGTTCCACAATCGGTCCGCTCTCGTCGAGCCAGTTTCCCCGTGGCAGCACTCGCACAACCCGCGGCTTCTCGAGCGCCACCGTGATCATCGTGCGGCGAACACCTGCCTGAGACTGCTTCAATTCTGCTTCGATCTGCTGCATGCGGCTGCGGACAGATTTCAGGTCAGACTCAGGCAACCCGTCGGCCTTGAGTTCCATTTTCGCAGCTTCCCGACGACCGGTGATTTCCGCGAGCTGCGTTTGCTGCTCGGCGGTCGGCAATTCCAGCTCTGGATCGCGGGCCGTAGGATTCGAGTTTGAGCCGGCGGTGAAGTGTTTTTCGTCATCCACATCTGCAAAGAACGCACCCAGCGCATAGAAGTCATGTGCGGTATACTGATCGAACTTGTGATCGTGACACTGCGCGCAGCCGATGGTCGCTCCCATCCAGACCGCCGAGACGTTGCGGACTCGATCGGCCGCGTAGATCGCGCGGTATTCCTTTTGCTGCAGGCCTCCTTCGTGCGTCGTCTGCAGCAGGCGGTTGTAGCCGGTCGCGATGCGCTGTTCTGTGGAAGGGGACGGGACAAGATCGCCAGCAAGCTGGTCGCAGGTAAAATCATCGAACGGCTGGTTGCTGTTGAAGGCGTTGATGACCCAGTCGCGATATGGTGAAATGTTTTGAGTCTGATCGCCGTGATAGCCGACGGTGTCTGCATACCGCACAAGGTCCAGCCAGTAGACCGCCATCCTTTCGCCATATTGTGGCGAAGCCAGTAACTGATCAACCAGGTTTTCGTAAGCGGTGTCAGAGTCGTCCGCCAGGAATTGCTCCGCCATTTCGACAGTCGGCGGCAATCCGGTGAGATCAAAACAAACACGCCGCAACAGCGTCGCACGATCAGCATCGAGCGAAGGTTCGAGATGTTCGCGCTCAAGTCGGGAAAGGACAAAGTGATCAATCCAGTTTCGAGGCCAGTCGGCCCGTTTGACAGTTGGAATCTCATGCCTCACAGGAGCTTCATACGCCCAATGCTGCGACCACTTTGCTCCCTCAGCGACCCACTGCCGCAGCGTCTGCTTTTCTTTTTCAGTCAGCGGCTTATGGGACTCAGGCGGGGGCATGATTTCAGTTTCGTCGTCCGAAGTGATCCGACGGATCAGTTCACTTTCTGCCGGATCGCCTGGACGGACAATGACAATCCCGTCACGATCTGCTTTGACTGCCGTTTCATCGTCCAGCCGCAGCTCTGCCTTGCGAGCCGCCTCGTCCGGTCCGTGGCACTGAAAACATTTGTCGGACAGAATCGGCCGGACATCGCGGTTGAAGTTGATCTCATGTTCAGCGGCGTTAACAGCCTGACCGACGAACGCTGCATGGCAGACAGACGCAGCCATGCAAAGTGGGAGGAATAAAGTCGTTCTCATTTTCATAATCCAGACTGCTTTTGTCACAGCGGCAGCGTCATCGTGGACGTGCGTGATCTGTCCGATTTGAGCGACCTCTTTGCTTGTCAGGTGTACGGTCAGGCTCATGAAAGGGATCCCCTTGCTTTGAACAATTACGAATGGTGTATCCTACTCAAAGTGTTTCTGTTTGTTCAATTGGGATGAATCTTGAACCGACGGAGCGGGTGCAGTCGCCGATTTCGGTAGGTCCTGCTTGCCGAGCAGGACTTCGCGGCCACGCCGCGACCAGCGACGAGTCGCGGTCGAAAGGACAGCCAGGCGGCGACGTAGAGCGGATGTGCGACCCATGGCGGTTCGCCTTACGGCGAAAGTCCTTTCCGGCAGAAAGGACC
>JANOUN010000354.1:0-2539 GCA_031416875.1 Planctomycetota bacterium
CTCCCGTTCTCCCGTTCTCCCGTTCTCCCGTTCTACCGTTCTCCCGAGGTATGGGATGAATTCTGGTGGAAAAACGGAATCAGGCAGACAGAAGCGCGAAATGGAAGCATCAGTGAGTTCAGACAACGGCGATCCGCAGAACATTCCTCCGGGAGTTCACAGCATGACAACAGTGCTTGACGCAACGAGTGATGCAGAAGCAACTCAGCAGCCAGTTGGCACCGATCGGCTCGCCGTGATCGTCCCGGTCTACAACGAACAAGCCACCGTCGCCGAACTCCGTCGCCGCCTTGAATCCCAGCCCTGTGTATCGCAAATCATCATTGTTGATGATGGTTCAACGGATGATACTTGGGAAGAACTCGCCCCTTGGCGAGCCCGTGCCAGTTTCAATTCCGAAATGCCGTGGTTGGATCGTGATGCACCGATAGTTGCTGTCGTTCGACATGACAAAAACCGAGGCAAAGGTCGAGCGATTCGGACTGGCCTTGAGGATGTGACATGCAGTCACGTCATTATTCAAGACGCGGATTTAGAATATGATCCGGCAGATATCAACAAGCTCTGGGATGAAATGCAGACTCGTAATTTCGATGCGGTTTTCGGAAGCCGTTATCTTGATAACCCAACACTGCAAAGAGGTCGGTGGGCTATGCAGTCGGGCGTGCGTTTTCTGAACATGTTGGTTCGGGTATTTTACGGCATTAAGCTCACAGACGAGGCCACTTGTTACAAAATGTTTCGGGCTTCGGACCTGCTAAGAATGAACCTCGAGTGCGAGCGATTCGAATTCTGTCCGGAAGTCACTGCTAGCGCGATTAGGATGGGGTTGCTGCTGGTCGAAATACCGATTTCTTATTCGCCTCGGAGCGTCGCTGAAGGAAAAAAGATCCGCTGGAGCGATGGTTGGCTTGCAGCAAAGGTGCTATTGCTTCGACGGATGCGGTGGCGACATAAAAACGGTCATTAAGAGCGAATTCATCAAAAATGAGCGTTCTGCTGCCTGAATTTATTTGAAGTGAGTTGCTTCAACCAGGCAATTAGTTGCGTTCATGTGGAGGAAGTAGTGATGTTCAACAGGTTATTTGTTATGGCTGGCGTGATCTTCGCTGGCTTGGCCGCTTTGCCGAGTACTGACGCAGATTTTGTGCAGGGAGGAGCGGATTGTACGCATGCGGGCAGAACTGATGGAACTTGCCCCAGCATCGGTGCAAGAACATGTACGAGAACGGTAAAAATTTGTAAATCCGCGGCTGCGGGAGATGTGATGACCTCAATTTGCACTAATGGAACGGGAGCTCAAGCCCTAGGATGCAAAAATGAGGGTGACTGCGGTTCTGCCAAACATGCAACTGACGACACAACCTGTGACCCCCCTGCTCCCTGAGTAACACAAATTCCGCCGCCTCGCTGCATTCGTAACGGGGTGGCCTTTCGCGTTGTTTGTTTCCTGATGTTTGCTACGGAAGGTCGAGGGTAGAGCGTGATGTCGTCGAGATTCATCGTTGACGCGGCAGTGTGGATGACCCTTGCGTGGTCGTGCCCGGCTGTTAATGCGCAGTCGCCGGACGTGGCCGGACTATTTCCGTGGGCATCATCAAGGCCCGTAACTTTTGAGATGGAATGCCATGAAAGGGCATTTTCGGAACTGGACAATTCGGGTCGAACCAGCCCGAGAGACTACGTCGTCTATGGGGCCGTGTCCCTAGAGACGGCTTTCGTGAGTGTGCGATCCCCCTTGGAAAATGGAACGACTCAGCTATCGGAATGGCAGTATCTGAATGGAACAACGACCTATACGCAGGCTGTTGTCAACTTCCAGGATAAGCCAACGCACCCGATAAACCCGCACGATGAATTGAGTGTCACGATCGAGTCGGAATTGTTGGGTGGGGAGTCGTTTTCTCAGAGAATTGAGCATTGTTTTGCTCAGGCAGATGCAGCGGAGCTTTTGTGCGGAACACTGGATGGAGTCTTACTGTCCAGTTGGTTTTCCGAACCTGCGGCGATAGACACTTCTTCGTCGTCCGATTCCCAACAGAGTTTGAAAGTCAAAACAACGTACGGAGCCCTGCACATAGAAAGTGACGCTGGGCTTCTCAAAGCTCTGCGACTCGAAAAATCGGGAGACGATCTCACGGGTGGACGTCGAGTGCGTGATATCGTAATGAATGGCGGTGGCATTTGGCCGAAGGGGGCCGTGTCAAAAATCGTCTTAACGATTCAATCAATCAGTTTTGCGAGAATTGATGGAATGCCCTATCCCACAGATTACGTCATGCGTCGCGAAACACATTGTGAAAATGGGGTCATAGTGACCATTGAATCGGATTGCCATTGCCGAACCTTCGAGAAACCGGTGTCTCTTGCGTCGGAATCAACTCGGACGCGGCTTGAAATTCCCGTTGGGTGGCACGTGACTGCAATGGGGGCAGATCATCTTCCGTACGAGTGGGACGGAGAAAAGGCTGTTCCAATCGTTGGACTGCTGGATGATCCAACACTCCGACTGCGGCGGCCGTTCTTCAGTCGATCGATT
>JANOUN010000355.1:0-2554 GCA_031416875.1 Planctomycetota bacterium
CATTTCAGCCTCGCTGGCGCTTCGGGTTGGTATTAAATCAACAGACCGCTAGCGCCTTGCGGCTCACAGTTTTGGAGTATCAGGACAGACTCCTGGGCATTGTGACAACTTTAGCAGGGTATGTGAAGCGGAGCGAAATATGCCACGGGCGATTCGCTCGATGACTTCCAGGACGCATCTGCCCAGGTTAGCTTAACGCGGGCTTAACGCAATCCAATTTGCCCCGACACTCCGTGAACCTCCTTCAACCGATGACGGGAAACTCTGAACCATGGACAGCCTGAGGTTTCCTTCGCTGCTCGCCGCAGGCTTGCAGCCCGTCGATTATGCGATCGTGTTTGGCTACATGGTCTGCATGTTGGGCATGGGCTGGTATCTGTCTCGTAAACAGGTCAACATCGAAGATTTCTTCGTGGCGGGCAGGAAAATGCCCTGGCTGGCGACCGGCATGAGCATGATCGCCACGCTGATGTCAACGCTGAGCTACCTCGGTGCACCGGGAGAAATGATCAAACATGGAGTGGCTCAGTTCATTGCCATCCTTGCCTTGCCGTTTGTGTTCATTATCGTCTGGGCGCTGTGGGTCCCGTTCTTCATGCGTCTGCGGCTCACGAGCGCCTACGAATATCTGGAAATGCGGTTTGGCTCGGGTGCCAGATTGCTTGGCGTCATGCTGTATCTCTATATGAGATTTTTGTGGATGGGCGCTGTCATCTATTCCGCATCCATCGCCATTGCACACATTACGCAGGACACCGCGCCCGGAGCGATCGCCTCACTGACAGGTGGAACAATCCGCTTCGACGCACCGTCATGGTTCTATTTTGTCCTGATTTCAACCGGCGTTGTCAGTACGGCCTACACGGTTCTGGGGGGAATCTCGGCGGTCATCTGGACCGACGTGGTTCAGATGATCGTACTTTTCCTTGGCGCTGTCGTGACGTTGATTGTTGTGGCGGCCAAAACAGGGACCGGCCCATTGGTCTGGTGGAAAGAAGTCTCCAGCATCAGCCATGAGATCCCTCCACTTGCCAGTTGGGATTTTTCGGAACGAAACACCATCCTGTGGGCACTGTGCGGAACTTTCTTCTGGCATGTGTGCACCCATGCGTCGGATCAGGTGGCGCTGCAACGATATTTTTCAAATGCGAATGTCCACGCCGCTCGCAAGACGGCATTGGTGGGGATTTTTCTGGACATCACCATGCAGACACTGCTGGGAATGGTGGGTGCCGCGTTGCTGGTGTACTACCTGCGAAATCCTGCGGAATTGCCTGCGGGAGTCAGCAGTCCCTCGGCCGCTGGATTTTCCGATCGGATTTTTCCGCATTTCATCAGCTATGGTCTGCCGGTTGGCGTCAGCGGATTTGTCATTGCCGCGATCTTCGCGGTCGCCCAGTCAAGCATTGACTCAGGCATCAATTCGACAACATCGGTGATCATGATCGACCTTGTGCGGAAGTACCGGCGAGCGCAGGCGAGTGAAGCAGGAGACCTGAGACTGGCTCAGATTCTGACCCTGTTCATCGGGTCGATTGTCACGATCATGGGAATTCTGTTATCGCTGGCCCCCAAAGACTACAACCTGATCGACCTGCAGCTGAAGAGTTTCAACTGCGTCCTCGGTCCACTGGGGGCGATGTTCATGGCAGGAATGCTGCTCCGACATGTCGGGCAGACGCCCGTCGTCATTGCGGGGATCACAGGAGCCATGTGCGGATTGCTGTTTGGCTTCATGGATGTGCTGTTCACACCGCTCGTTCAGAGCCTGACAGGCAGCGAGTCTCTGGTCGTCCGTTGTCCGTCACCATTCCTTGTCATTCCGCTGTCATGGCTGGTCACATTCCTGCTGTCCGCACTCCTCGGCGGTTTCTTTCCCGGCCCGACTCTGGATCAGGTGCGACGGTTTACCTGGGCCGGAATCTTTTATGGCAGCAAAGACAACGTATGAACGATTGGTGAAGCGCGATACGGTCGTTCAGACGCAGGTCGAAGAAGAGAATACGCACAATGAAAGCGGCGACAAGTCGCTGCACTCCCAATAAACCTCACTGGTCTAAGGCCTGACCATGGGACGGCTTGTCGCTCGGTTTCACGACGACGACCCGGTTCATCACCGATCCGACGCCATCGACGTGACGCAAAGTTTCCTGCAGGAGCTGCTTCAGATACCAGGACGGCAAGCGACCATTCAGGATCAGCGTGTCACCATGAACTTCGATCTGAATGCCCCACATGTCAAGTCGCCAGCGAAAGGCCGGATGAGTTTCGAGCGATTGCATCGCGAGTTCGCGGAGTTCCACTCGTGACTGGACGCCAAGAATATTGGTACTATCGGCATCGGTAACAGCCGAGTCGTGGACAGGAAGGGGAGTAGCGTTCATGTGACACCCCTGAAAGAGACTAAGAATGAACTCCATAACACGCAACACGTCATATCCCGCTTACCACAGCAAGCAACGATCACAATGAAATTCGCAGTGGTTCTGAAGGAAGGCTCTTGTTCAACACGATGACATTGATGATGTTCGGTTTTGGAAAAATTTCAAGTACA
>JANOUN010000356.1:0-4993 GCA_031416875.1 Planctomycetota bacterium
TGCCTCGACCCGTGTATGGGCAGCGGTCACTTCGTGGTGGCGATGTTTGAGCGGTTGGTGGCGCTGCGCATGGCTGAGGAATCGCTCGACGAAGCGGAGGCCGTGGCGGCGGTCATTCGCGACAACCTGTTCGGCCTGGAGATCGACCCGCGCTGCACGCAGATTGCCGCGTTTAATCTGGCACTGGCGGCGTGGCGGCGAGTGGGGCACTGTACGCTGCCGGCGATGAACCTCGCTTGTTCCAGGACGCCCCTGTGCTCGGCAGCCTGATCAATCCGCGCGCCGCCGAGAGCAATTTGCTCGATGCCGCGTTCCATGAACTCCAGCCGCTGCTGGAAAAGGCGCTGGAGGAAGATTCCAAATCTCAAATCCGAAATTTCAAATCTCAAATTTGAAATCTGAAATCCATGAAATGGCCGTGACCGCGCGTGGCATCACCAAGGCAGCCGAACTGCTGGCCGGGGAATACACGCTGGTCATCACCAACGTTCCGTACCTCGGCCGAGGCAAGCAGAACGACACGCTCAGGAAGCATCTGGAGCAGCACTACCCGCACAGCAAAGCCGACCTCGCCACCGCCTTCGTCGAGCGTTGCCTGGAGTTCTGCGCCAAGGACGGCACGACCGCGCTGGTCACGCCGCAGAATTGGCTGTTCCTGACGACCTATACGAAGTTGCGCGAGTCGCTGCTCAAACACCGAATGTTGAACGTCGTCGCGAGGCTTGGGTCTAATGCTTTCCAAGATATGAACTGGTGGGCGGCGACGACCGCGTTACTCATCTTGAGTCACAACAAACCGACATCGGCGCACACGATGTTCGGTATCGACGTGAGCAGCGACAAGCAGCAGATAGCGAAGGCAGCGATGCTTCGTGGTGACGCACCAGCCGATGTCACTGTCATCCCACAATCCGACCAACTCAAGAATCCCGACGCGCGGATTGTTTTGTCGGATCGAGAGGTCGCTCAGCGACTTTTCGATGCAGCAGATTGTTACCAAGGATCTGCGACAGGCGACGATGTGCGAGCGAAACGATATTGGTGGGAGTTGGCCACCGTTCTGATTCCATGGAAGCTGGCTCAGACTTCTCCCGATGTTGCAGACCTCGCCGGCGGTCTCGTATATGCGATTCTTTGGGGTCAGGATGGAGAAGCGATTGATTGGCCTGGCAAAGCTATTCGCGGCTCCGATGCGTGGAATCGTCGAGGTGTTGGCGTTGCAAACATGCACCGTCTACCCACCACGATTTACCACGGGCAGCCATACGATCAGAACTTGCAGGTAGTCATTCCAAAGCGAGCGGAAGACTTGACTGCGATTTGGTGCTATTGCAGTTCACAAGCTTTTCGTGATGCGATTCGAGAGATCGATCAGAAGCTGAATGTCACCACTTCCACCGTTGTCAAAGTCCCGTTCGACCTCGCATACTGGCAACAAGTCGCAGCGGGAAAATATCCGGACGGGTTGCCGGAGCCGGAGAGCGATGATCCGACGCAATGGCTGTTTCACGGGCGGCCGGAGTCGTCCACGTGTCCGCTCCAGGTCGCCGTCGCGCGGCTCCTCGGCTACCGCCTTGCCGCTCACAGCGCGGAGGCACGACGAAAACGAGGCGGCTCCCATGCGACTCAGCCAACGTGCGCGGGAACTCGTCCAGCGCTGTCACGAACTGCTCCCGTTTGCCGACGCCGATGGCATCGTGTGCCTTTCCGCCACCAAGGGCGAAGCGCCCGCCGCCGAGCGACTCCGTGTGCTTCTTGCACACGCCATGGGCCAATTCGACCTCAGCACACTGCTCGCCACCGCTGGTCCCAAAGGCAGCAAATCCAAAACGCTGGAGGACTGGCTGCGGGAAGAATTCTTCGAACAGCATTGTGCCATCTTCCACAATCGTCCCTTTATCTGGCATATCTGGGACGGCCACAAAAACGGCTTCAGCGCTCTCGTGAATTATCATCGCCTCGATCACGCCAGTCTCGAAAAAATCACCTTCGCCTACCTCGGCGACTGGATCCGTCGACAGCAGGCCGCCGTCGATGCCGGCGAGGCTGGCAGCGACGCGCGTCTGGCCGCGGCCAGACTCCTGCAGGCCCGCCTCAAACTGATCCTGGAAGGCGAGCCACCTCACGACATTTTCGTCCGCTGGAAACCGCTCTCCGCCCAGGTGATCGGCTGGCATCCCGACCTGAACGATGGCGTGCGGAGGAACATCCGCCCGTTTCTTGCCCAGGACATCCCCGGCGGCAAAAAAGGCGCCGGCATCCTGCGCAACAAACTCAACATCAAATGGGAAAAAGACCGCGGCAAAGAACCCCAACGCGACAAGGCCGAATTTCCCTGGTTCTGGAACGGCAGCACCTTCACCGGCGACCGCCTGAACGACATCCACCTGACCCGTGAGCAAAAGGAAGGGGCAAGGAAATGACGCCATGGAAGGTCGTTAATAGATCGCATAGGTCACATAAGTCCTATAGGTCCCATAGATTGACACCACCGATGAACGCGAATGGCCACATCGTGGAGCACGAAGAGGATTAAGCGATGCCCGCGAAGAAGAAAAAGAACATCACGAAATGCCGCTCAGCCAGGTTGGTCGGAAAGGAACTGGATTTTGCTTTGTCGCCCGGCAGAAACGGATGCAGATCGATAGCCGGGAATATTACCTGACCTGCTGTTCTATACTCAACGCAGCTTTGGATGAGATGTTTGTTCGTTTAACGGCAAGCCGCAGGCGTCAGTAGATTGTTGACGATGCGGTCGCCTACGGCTTGCCGTTAAACGAGTCATTGGCGGCCGACAAAGGACAAATGGAACTTTACCGGAACTGGCTGAATTGAGGAACACCCGCCATCATGACTGAAACACTCTCTCAGCGTCTTGCTGCGACTCTCCGGACAGCGGCTCACGCTTACGCGCCCGGTGATCAGGTCGCGCCTTGTGTGATCCTGTGGCCGGATCCCCAGCGATTGTGGGAAACCGTCCTGCCGCAGATTCAGAAAGTGGTGGACGAGTTATTTGTGCTGGGTGACTACGCTCCGGAAAAACGAACCGGACCGGCGCTGTGGTTGCGCTGCATCGAAGCACGAGTTGTCAATGGTGCTCCGGCAGCCAGTATCACACCGATCTTCTATTTGCCGGGGGTCAGCCTGGACAAGCTGCGGGCCGTTGAGGATTGCCCGCCGGAACTCGCGGCGCTCGTCGAACTGCAGTATCGCGGCCATGTGTGGCTGCACGTCAACGGTAAAGAATGGACGCCAAACGCATTTCTGGTTTCTAATCATGGTGGACTGGAGCTCGATGTTGCAAAAGATCAGGCGACGCTCGATGCGATGTCCGGTGCTCTGCCCTCGCTTGTCGCAGAACCACTCATCCAGATGCAGGGTCGACGTCTGGATTCAGAGTATTTCAACGCATTGGTGGCACCCGATGCGACGGGATTGCTGCTCCGCTGGCTGGGGGATCCGGAGGCATTTCAGCAACGCCGATCCGACGTGGAATGGAAAGCATTCTGTCAACAATGTAAAGCAGACTTTCGATTTGACCCGGTTAAAGATGGTCCGCTGAAGGCTGCGGAACTTCTGGCTGAGCGCAACAATCCGTGGAACAAAGTCTGGCAGCGATTTGCGGAAGCTCCCGGCAATTATCCTGGCATTGTGGAGTGGCTCAAGCGAGCCGCGCCGAAGAACCCTGGCATGTTTGAGTCTGCGGAAGTGTGGCCGCACATCAATGAAAGCGAAGAGCGCAAGTTACAGCAGGCTCTGGAGTCGTTGGTGGATCGCCAGCAGGACGAGGTGATCCGTCGAGTCGCTGAATTGGAAACGCAGCACAGTGAACGGCGGGATCATCCATGGCAAAAAATGGGGCTCAGCCCCCTTGCAACCGCTCTTGAACCGCTTGCCCAATTGTGCAGCTTGTGCCAATCGACTCCCGGCGCTCCAACCCCGGAGGCGTATGCCGACTTCTACGCCAGCACGGGCTGGCGTGTCGATGCGGCTGCTCTGGCGACGATGGCGGCGTGCGGTTCACCAGAACAACATGGTGCGGTGCTGGGAACCGTCCAGGCTGTTTATCTTCCATGGCTGGAAAGCACGGCCCGCCACCTGCAACAACTCATCCGCAACAATGGGCAGTCAGTTTCCAGGCGAGCCAGGCCGATCGGCACGGCTCCGGGTCGGCTGGTCCTGTTTGCGGACGGATTGAGAATGGATGTGGCGAAACAGTTGGCAGAGAAACTGTCGACAGCCGGGGTTACGGCGACGCAGGATTGGGAGTGGTCGACAATTCCGTCGGTCACGGCAACCGCCACGCCTGCGGCTTCTCCGATCGCCGATTCTGTTCAGGGTGGTGAAGCAGATGACAAGTTCTCCACTCGTCTTGCTTCCACAAAGCAGCTTCTGACACAGGACCGGTTCGTGACGACCCTGAAAGCAGGCGGGTGGCAGGTTCTCGGTTCAGATCAAACAGGCGACCCGTCGGGGTCGGCCTGGACAGAAGCCGGCACGCTCGACAAGCGTGGTCACAATGAAGGCTGGAAGTTGGCGCGCAGCGTGGAATCTGAACTTCGTGATCTGGTCAGCAGGATCGGCGCGCTTCTCAAGGCAGGCTGGACTGAGGTGGTGGTGGTGACGGATCACGGCTGGCTGCTCCTGCCTTACGGTCTGCCAAAGGTGGAGCTGAAGGCGTTTCTTGCGGAAAACCGCTGGGGGCGTTGTGCGGCGTTGAAGTCCGACGCCCAGAGCAACTCCATGGAATTCAAGTGGTATTGGAATCCGGCTGTCACAATCGCCAGCCCTCCCGGTGTTGGATGCTACCGCGCCAACATGGAGTATTCCCACGGCGGCGTGTCATTGCAGGAAATGGTGATACCTGTGTTGCGTGTGACGGCATCAGGATCGGCGGGCAGTGCTGCCAGACTACTGGACGCAAAATGGACGGGGGCAAGATGCCGAGTGTCGGTCGGTGGAGATTGTGCAGATGTTCGGGTCGATATTCGGG
>JANOUN010000357.1:0-2314 GCA_031416875.1 Planctomycetota bacterium
AGTTTCGGCGATTTTCAGCCCGAGCCCCGCGGCGGCTTCCCGCATGTCACGCGTCTACCGTGAAACGAAACACGGTTTGCCGGACAATGAAACACGTTTTGAGGCTCGGTTACCGGACAACGAAACATCTTTTTCGGTCGCAAGTGCCTGAAACGATGGGCGAATTTTACCCCCCTAATTTGTTATTTAAATAGATAAACAACAACACAGGATGGTTGTTGTTCAATGTGAAAAGTGCGTGAAAGAAAACTCATCAGAGACCCTCAGGCAGAAACAACAAAGCCAGCCTCTTGATTCCGCCGTGGATGAACTCAATCTGGCTGAGTTTCCGCTGGCTGCGATTTCCGACCGATTCCTTGACGGAACCAAAACGGTCGTGCTGGAAGACACGGTCTTTGATCGCGAACAAAATAAATACCTGCCAAGGCGGCTGACGCTGTCCGGATCAGACCGATACGGTCTGCCCACATCCAAAGACGACGACGTGCTGCTCGCCTGCATCCAGCTCAGCCGTCTGAATGACTTCGCCACCCGAGAAGTCTCCTTCAGTCGGTACGAGATTCTGCGGCTGCTGGGTTGGGCGGATGAAAGTCGCAACTACGAACGAGTGGCCACGTCACTGCGTCGCTGGAAAGGGCTCTCAATTTTTTCCGATCGAGCCTTCTACGATCACGAACATAAGAGCTGGGTCAATCGCGACTTTGGCGTATTCGACAATCTGGTGATCTATCGCCGGGAAGTCATCCAGGGAAAGGCAGCTCCCGGCTGTTCACGATTTGTCTGGAACGAAGTACTGTTTCGCAGTTTTCAGTCAGGATATCTGAAGCAGCTCGACTGGAACATGTACTGCCGCCTGACCAGTCCCGTGGCGAAGCGCCTTTACAGGTTTCTCGACAAACGCTTTTACCACAGCAGCCGTGTAGAGATTGATCTGCTGGAATTGGGACTCAGAAAAGTGCGACTTGCCGCCAACTACAACACGGCTCAAATGAAGCGAACATTGTTGAAGGGAATTGAAGAATTGGAGCGAGTCTGGGATCTGAAGCCGCGGTTGCCCGAAGAACGTTTTCGTAAGGACGGCATGGGCAAATGGCTCGTTGTCTTTGAACGGCGAGCGAAACGTAACGGCACAATCATCTCACCCTCCGCGACAGCAGTGATCACATCCGTGTCCACGCCGTCACTCTCGCAACCAGCCATCAACCCACAGAATCTGGAACGCGAGTTGGTGAAGCGGGGCATCGGCCCCGCATCGGCTGAGGAACTGTCATTGTCGCAGCCATCGAATCGGATTCGCGAAATGCTGGAACTTTACGACTGGTACAACAACCGAGGCCAACCACGCGGCCCCGGATTTCTGGTGCAATCGATCAAGAATTCTGCAGCGATCACGTTACCACCCGGATTCGAAAGTTCCCACCAGCGACAACAACGCCAGCAGGCCAAAGAAGTCCAAAAACAGGCAGAGAGCAACGTTCGGATCAAACGAGAACGTCTGGCACTCCGAAAACAGAATTCCCGACAGCGGGCATTTATGGCGTTTTGGGAGGCCATGTCGCCGAGCGAACAGGATACCTTTGAAACCGAGGCGCTCGACAACGCCGACATGATGAAGAAGCGGCTCTACCTGGAAGCCAGCGGTAAAGGCAGCAAAGCTTTTGAGATCTATCGCAAAATGGTACTGATCGATCAGTTCGAACGGACGCATGGATTGACTGCCGTAGCAACTCAGGCATCTGGAGAATCGTAAGTTGGATGGCAAGAGACTGTATCGTCCAGCATAGCGGTAAACCGGGAGCAGCGGATGAAATCGATCGCCGCATGTTCCTGGAATCGCACTTCCGGAATACGCATGGGCGATCATCGTAGTTCATGGCGGCCGAGCAGAATTTCCACGGTCGGACTCACCGAACGCGGGTTGACCTGCCTTTCCAAAGGCAAAAACTCAACTCGGTTTGCAATGTCCGACGCTGCATAAACCTCAGCAATCAGTCGAAGATCACGGACGGCCTGACCGATCGTGATCCGCAGCTGGTGGGCATAGATGACTCCAGCAAATGGAAGTCCTTTAGTCTGTCGACGAGTCGCTTCTGTCAACAAATCATCGTCCATCGAAAACAGAACAAAGCCGAGGCTGGTGGCACGATCGAGCAGTTGAGGGTCGCTGAGTTCGCCACATCCATCTTCCTGAGCAGTCAACACATTCACGCCTGCGCGCCGAAGTTCCTCTGTGATTGCTCGACGGACGTGAACATCAATGTAGAACGAAATCGTCATCAGATTCGTCCGAGTTGCTTCAGCTTGATGCGTCCGG
>JANOUN010000358.1:0-2707 GCA_031416875.1 Planctomycetota bacterium
AGCCACTCTGATCTCTCTGGGCCTGCTGTTTGTTTTCGGACTGTGCGTTTCGCCGTGTTATTACATCCCGGCGAGTGTTTTCTCGATCAATTTCGGCGGACCGCATTCCGGCTTTCTCGTCGCGATCCTGGATGCCGTCGGCTTTGCAGCATCGGCCGTGTTTACGGTCTACGGAGGCCACATAGCTCAATCCTACGGCTGGGGCAGGTTCCTGACAGCCCTGATCGCCGTTTGCATCTGGTCGGTCCTGACAACATTCTTTTTCATGCAACGCGAAGCTCGCAACAAGCGGCTGCGAGATGCCTGATTGACGGGGTGTCGTCGCGGAATCAACGGACTCGAATTGATGCCGCATCGTTGATGATCCCCGTGACATTAAACAATGTTGTGGGAGCCAGATTCGTCCGGTTCAAGCAGAATTACGTGGAAAACCGGGTGCTAGCGGTCTGTTGATTTAATCTTGGCGCGGGCTTCGCCCGCAACCGAAACAAGTAAGCAGATTTCGCTGAAATCTGCTGTGCCGACTTCGGCGAAGTCGGCCTACATTGAGTCGACCTCAAAATGATGCGTTGCAAAAAATCTTCTCAGCAATATTCAACTCTCAACGTTTGCTGAGTAGGGTGCGTGAAGCGGAGCGTAACGCACCATTTTGGAAACGCATCAGAAACTGGTGTGTTCCGCTAGCGCTCCACACACCCTACTTGAATCACAAAATCAACAGACCGCTAGCGCACTGCAGCTGATACGAGTTGCGATTACATCGAGTGCCATTGAGCTTGTGCCGTCAGTAAGCTGATGCAAAATCAAGATTTTCACAGCTACCGGTTGACGCACGACAATATTATCGTACGATAAATGTGTCGTACGTTTATTATTTCGTGCGATTATTGCGTGTTTCTGTGAGTTTTGAGGGATTTAAAGGACGATGGCTGTTCAAGTTTCCCCAAGAGGCGTTGTTGGACGTGATCGATTGATACAGCGGATTTGGAAGCGATTGGAGCAAGAATCCGTGCGTTTTCTCGCCGAGCGACGAGTCGGGAAGACAAGCGTCCTCAAAAAGATGGCCGCACAGGCGCCTGCCGGATTTCATCCAATATTTCTTGATCTGGAAAAGGTCCATTCGGCAGATCGCTTCGTCGAAGTCCTGCTCGGGGAGCTGAGGTCGCTGATGTCGGCTAAGGACAAAGCCGCCAAGGGATTTGGAGATATTCTGGCGCTGATCGGCGGAACCGAAGTCGGCGGCATGGTGAAAATCCCGGCGCTCGGCAAGCGTGACTGGCAAAAGGCGGTTGAAAAGACGTTTCATGCGATCTGTGCAAACAATCCTGACACGCTCTTCGTGCTGATGTTTGATGAACTGCCTTACATGCTCCAGTCCATCGCGATTCAGGACACAAAAGCTGGCGCCAATGACAATTTTGCATTGGCCATTCTGGATACGTTGCGAGCGGCGCGGCAAGAAAACACGAACATACGGATGATCTTCTGCGGTTCTGTAGGATTGCATCATGTGCTCGATTCACTCCGGGGCGACGCCCACGCAAGCCAACCTGTGAATGACATGCCCGCCGTGGAAATCCATCCACTTCAACTGCAGGATGCAGTTCAGCTGACAAAAGACTTGTTGATTAGAGAACAAGTTCATGTTTCGCCGGAACACATGGAAGCCATTGCGAATCGAATCGCGAAACAGACAGATTGCGTGCCATTTTACATTGAACGCGTCGTGAGTCGTCTGGCAGAGCAGGACGAGCCAGTCGTCGAGTCTTCGGTGGACACAATGATCAATCGTCAGTTGGTCGATGACAAAGACGATTGGGAGATGAAACATTTTGGCGACCGTCTCGAGATCTACTACAAGGGCAGCGTCGTCGATGTGAATGGTCGCAGTCTCCAGCGGTCTCTCGTCTCACGGAGAATTCTGGATCACATTGCCTGTGAAGATCAGCCACAATCGATTGATGCTGTGTGGGCTGCCGTCAAGGCAAAGATGGCTCTGGATGATCGCGATGTCGTGATTGAGCTGCTGAGCTTCCTGGCGCAGGACCATTATCTGATCGCTGATGACACGAAACGCTATACGTTTCGGTTCCCGTTGATACGACGCTGGTGGCTGACTGCCCACGGGCTGGCGCAGGGAGGTCGATAATATGAAACGCCAACCGATTTCTGTGTTCACTCCGAGCAATACCGATCCTGAAGTTCTGGAACGCATTTTTGTACAGCGTCATCGATTGCTCGAAAAAATCGTCGATCGCTTAAAACGCAGCATGCTCAGCGGAGACAAGCACCATGTGCTGTTGATCGGTCCGCGGGGAAGCGGCAAGACCAACATGGTGACTCTGGCGCAGCATCGACTGACTCAACAGGCGGAACTGCAGGACGCCATGCGCGTCGCGTGGCTGGGTGAAGACGACACGATTACCGGACTGATCGATTTGGCGTTAGGCATCGCCGATCGCCTTGCCGCAGCGTACCCCACGGAATTTGATATCGATTATCGAACACTCTATCGCGGGCTGCCGCCGGACGACGCAGCCGAGGCCATTCTGGCGGAAATCCATCAACGCCTGCAGCATCGGTTTCTGTTGCTGATCATTGAAAACCTTGATGCTGCGTTTAAAGGCCTGGGAGACCAGGGACAGAAACGCTGGCGAGCGTTTCTGCAGGAAAAAGGACGTGTGGCAACTCTGGCGACCGCACAGCA
>JANOUN010000359.1:0-6947 GCA_031416875.1 Planctomycetota bacterium
GGGGTCTTCGCTCAGAATATCATCCGGATTGCAAAAGAAAACAAGATCCCCGTGATGGAACGAAAACCGCTTGCCCGGGCTCTGTACAAAATCGTCGATGTCGGCCAGGAAATCCCGTTCGAGTTTTTCCGCGCGATCGCCGAAATCCTGGCACAGATTTACAAAGCGAAAAACGGGTCCGGGACTCGGGTCTGATTCTCTTTGACATTTGACATTTGACATTTGACATTTGAGGACACTATGGACATCGCAACAATTCTCGGTCTGTTGACAGGACTGATCATGGTCGGTTCGGCGATGTGGTTTGGCGGTGATGCATTGCCGTTTATTCATGGGCCGTCCATGCTCATCACATTTGGCGGGACGCTGGCCGCTGTGCTCATTCATTTTCCCGCATCGCGAGTCCGTAATGCATTCGCCGTGGCACGCAATTGTTTTGTGTCATCGCTGCCGGAACCGACGGAAGTCCTGGAGCAGTTTCGACATTTCGCTCTGGTCGTGCGGCGCGGCGGATTGTTAGCGCTGGAACCCATCGCGGAACAGCAATCCGATCCGTTTTTGAAAACCGGACTGGAACTCACCGCAGGTGGCTGCGATCAGGAAACTCTGACCGCAGCACTGCAGCGTGAGAAACATGCGATCGCCCAGCGACACACGTCAGGTCGCCAGCTATTTGAAGTCATGGCTTCGGCAGCTCCCGCATGGGGCATGATCGGGACATTGATCGGACTCACGCAAATGCTGAGTCATCTGGATGATCCCCGACAGATCGGTTCGGGGCTTGCCGTCGCGCTCCTGACGACGCTCTACGGTGCGCTGTTTGCGCATCTGTTCTGCATTCCGCTGGCGGGAAAACTGGAATCCCGGCATACCGAAGAAGCGACGATTCGCGACATCATGCTGGAAGGATTCCTGGCACTCCAGGAAGAACATTCCCCAGGCCTGATCGAAGAACGTCTTCGCGCGTGGATTCCACCGCAGCAGCGCTCCGAGGTACCAACCGAACGTGCAAAGGCGGCGTAGCATCCACATGACAACTCACAGTCGGACTCAGCGCGCGCGATCGTCCTGGGCCGCCGCATGGCAGCATGCGGGTCCGGGGATTCTGATCGTACTGATGTTCCTCATCGTGGCTTCTGCGGCAATGTTCCGCGAGCAGACGGCGGTGGCGGCGCATATGGCAGGTGCGGGTGCCGACCTCGTCTTCGACCATGGGTTCAACGAACTGGATTTGCGCCGGCATCTCTCGACAAGTCATTCGGTGCGGCTGACGCTTCCGCTGAATCAGCTGCGCGATTCTGACGGACGCATGACACCGAAAGGGGAGTCGCTGCTCTTGCTGCTGGCACGGCGGATGAAATCTCTTTCACTCAGCGTCATGCTCACTGCGAACTCAATGCAGGATGCAGAATTTGCAGTGACCATTGCAGCCCACATGCTGCGAGACGTCACACTGGAGTCGACACAGGTCAGGATTCGTTTCGAACCGCTTCCGACAGCTGGTGATGCGTCAGGTGATGCGGTGCTGACCGTTACGATGACCCGGCATGAAGAGATCGATGGAGATGCCAGATGAAGTCATCCGGCTTTGGCTTCCTTCAACCAACGGCGCTGACTATGTTGAGCGGGCTGGTGATCCTTATTGCCGCGACTCTTGCCCTGGGCTCAATGGCACAGGATCAGTCAGGGCAGTCCGTCGCGATGGTTGCGAAATCGTTTCGTGCAGAAATGCATGCCCGCGACGTTGAATTCAGATTGATACCGATCTCCGGCGATGCGGCGCAGGATTCTGCAGTGACGCAACCGCGTTTGTCGGGTCGTCTTGTGATGTCGTTCGGCCAGGTGAAGGACAATGTCGATCCTGCGAGTGAGTTCGCGAACCTGTTGTCGGAACTGGAACGGGTTGCCGGAAATTGTGCGATCGACGCGCCGGTGCGGGAGGTACGAATCAATGTGCTTAACGCAGACCTCGAATCCGTCACCGCGATCATCAATCAGGCTTGCGATGTGCTGGTCGAAACAGAATCCGTACTCTTGCGCAACGAAATGCAGGTGGAACTTCAGACATGGGCGGCATCACCGACGCCGACGGCATGGATGGATGCAATTCTCGAGGCAAACCGTCTGCGTGATGAGGTGCGGCAGGAATTGTCGGTAAATAATGCGCCGAAGATCTCCCTCGGATCATCCGCTGCACTGTGGCCGCATGCAGGCCGCGTCCGCCCGGCGATCACAATCGTGTTGCGGTTTCCACAGCAGGAGTCTGCTGTTCCGTAGATGAATTCGCAGGGTGTGACACACGGCAGCGCCAGCACACCACGACCGTAATTCGGTGTGCCTGCGTGTGGCTTGTCACATCCTTACTTCGACTGTCCCGGATTCACGACCAAGTGCAGGAAATCGCGTTGAAAAAGGTGTCTGGAACTTTGGAGGCATCAGAATACCCAGCGCGGGCTTCGCCCGCAACCCATCGTCGAAGTCAGGACACAAGAAGAGCGTTGTCATTCACGCAGGAACACATGCAGCAGAAAAATTGATGGCAGAAAAATGAATTGCAGAATGACCTGCAGTCGTGGCCTGTATTTTTCTGCCGCTCATTTTTCTGCCAGAACTGACCTGATTTCTGCAAACAGACGTGTGAAAATCTTCGCGGGAGAATAAGAAATTAACTGTTAGTAGTACGAGAAGAACCTGATGCCGGAGAGTGCCAGATACCTTTTTTAACCAATCTGGGACAGTCGAATTACGAGTTTGCGAATGTCTCAAAGCGGCTTCGCAGGAAATGAGGTCTCCGAATGCGGTGCTGGATCCGATTGAGAACACGCTCAGCCTGAATCGCCGGATGATCGGCAGCGTCGGCTGAAAATCCCACTACGGAGCCGATCCCGAACACTCCCGAGCACCAGGTTTCCAGATGTGCGGCGCACCAGAGCTGACCGTGTTCATCGGGTTCGATTCCGATGGCTGGCAAGCCAAGATGCTCGGTGAAACCCAGCGTCCTGCGGCAGTCCATGATCTGCTGATCTTCGGACGAAACAGGCCCGTCATCCGTCAGCCCCAGCTCCGCCGGATGATGAACGATCTGCACGCCGGCGTCTTCGGCGAGTTCGAGCAGGTCGCAATCGCTGTTTTCGCGAGCCAGCAGACTGGTATGCACACCAAACAGACTGAGGAAGGAAGCAAAACCGGCACCAAAGTCTTCGCCGCCCAGAACAATCAATGACTCGGGAAGACTGCGTCCTTCAAGAAACGATTCGACGCGGCGGAATGGCAACAGTCCCAGCGGACGATGCACAGCCGCGCGATGCACGCCCGTTCCGATCACGATGTTTGTCGCATTCACGATGGTCCGCCTGCATGATATTCCACTGGTGATGGCGACACTGTTGCGACTCAGAAAACGTGATTCTCCCGGCAAAACGTCCACCCCCAATCGTTCCAGCAGTTCAATCGCTTCGGAGGTTTCGGCGTTAATGGCACCGGCCAGCAGACGCTGCAACAACCGCGGCGTGCCACAGCGGCGGAGGAGTGAACGACGCCCTGCGGTGTAATCGACGGACAGTTCCGTCACAAGTCGTCGAAGCGCCTGCTCTACCATCCATGTCGAATGGCGCTGTTCCGGCAATGCCATTACGGCACGCTGCCCTGCACTGCTTGCGATGCATGCCATTTCGATCGCTGCTTCGTCGTTTCCAATGATTGCGATGTCGTATCGCATGATGTCACCTTGCCTCTGAATGCCTGACCGCGAGGCCCGGAATTCGTTTCGATTCCAGCCCCATGGTGTTAAACTCGTTGTTGTGACTGCGAAGAAAAGGCAGTCCGGGAGGTTTGATCGGCAGTTTTCTGGTTGCTCCTCAGACGAAGATCAGAGAAGTGAGGAAAGATGAATGAGACACTGCACGGGACGCTGATTGTGACGATTCTGATACTTATCATGAGCCCGGTTGTCGATGTGCGGCAACATAAGTCGATCAATCAGCTATGACAGCCCCCGTACCAGCTTTCACACCCACAGACAGCGCTCCGCCTTACTGGCTCCGCATACTGCTTGTCGCAAGCATTGCGGGTCTTCTTGCGATTGTATTGTTGTTTCCGTTTCCGCTCTCCGCACGGCACTGGGGTGAGCTGTTCAATCTGGCTCATGCGCCTGCGTTCTTTCTCGCATTCCTGCTTGTGGCTGGCCTGTTCGATCCATCCTGCATCGGATTCCCGAAGTCATGGCAGAGAATTCTGCCGCTTGGTACGGGACGACTGATTGTTCTCGTCAGTGTGCTGCTCGTGCTTGGTGCGACCTGCGAAGTGTTGCAGGGATTCGTCGAACGTACGCCCAGCGTGAGCGATGTGGTTGCCAACGGATGTGGTCTCATTGCGGGGTCGTTCTGGTGTCTCAGTCGTCAACGAATTGCTCGGGCCGGCCGCATTGGTCTTTCAATTGTTGTGGCAGGCTTGTTGAGCGCGGCGAGTTGGTCACCGATCCTTGAGCTGTACGACTGCTACCTGCAACACCAAAATTTTCCGCTGCTGGCGTCGTTTGAACGCCCCAGGGAATTGCACGCATGGTATGCGCATGAAGCGACCATTAGTCAATCGACGACATGGTCGACCCGGGATTCTGCATCTATGCGCGTTCAGGGATCTGCGGGCACAAAGCATCCAGGAGCCAGATTTCAATGGCCAATCGGTAATTGGGATGAGTCCACCGCCCTGGAAATGGACGTCATCAATCCTGGTGAGAAACCCCTGACGCTGAGAATCAGTATTGCCGACAAACTGCATGCCGCCTCCGGTCATGCGGCGACAGATCGTTTTGGCACTTCCGTCGAACTTCCATCGGAGAAACAGGTCCACATCCGCATTGAACTTGCCGATGTGCAAAACGCCCCCGCATCGCGACGGATGGACATGACCAGGATTGAATCGCTGAATCTGTTCGTCGTACGTCCGGAAGCAGACGTCGTATTTATGGTGGATAACGTACGACTGGTGAAAGACTAGTGCTCTGTCAGTCATGTTTTGATGTGTGCCACTGGCTCTGCCAGTGCTTCCTGCTATGGGGAGCACTGGCAAAGCCAGTGGCACGCAACCCATCAATGAATGAGTGACAGAGCACCAGGAACCACTAAACATCACCTTCGGTTGCCGACGTGAATTCCTTGCGATGCGCGACCACAATGGCGGCAACCAGAAACAGGACGCTCAACGTCATCAGCCAGAAGCACTGCATGAACGATGATCCGTCGGTCATCACGTACTGAAACACCGAGTCGTCCTTGATGCGTTCATCGAGCGGCATCCAGTTGACGAACAGTGTCCGCAGTCGAAACTGGACGGTCATGCGATTGATGACGGCCGGAATCGAACCGAAGACGAGTTCGACAATCACCGTGTACATCATGCAGAAGACCATCGCCCGTTTAGGAAAGATGGCACCGACCAGCATGTAGACGGCAGAATATGCGATTGCCGACAACAGACTCAGCGCCAGGAGACTCAGCAGCATTCGCAGCTGTTCATCCATGCCGCACAGCGCCACTGAGAATGCTGTCCCCAGCCATGCCGCTGTGGTGCCCCATGTGACGGAAACCAGAAACTTCCCCAGCAGCAACCAGAAAATGCCATTCGGGCGCGTCGCGAGATACGCCCAGCTGCGTTGTTCCAGTTCCGAAGCCACGGCCGGAGCTGCCGTCAGCAGGACGCTCAGGGCAACACACACGCCCGGGATCAGCGCATACAGAGTCATCGACCAGTTCGACTTCTGGATGGCCATGTCGATCGGGGTTTCAAAATCACCGAGCGTCCGAATCAGAATCGTGATTATGACCGGAAATGCAGCCATGGCAAACCACCAACCGATGCGTGCCAGTGTCAGTGATCGCTTCCATTCGTAGATAAATACGGCCCGCAGCGCGTTCACAGTTCACCTCGGTGAATCTTCATCAGAGAATTGAAAAGCGATTGAAGCGAATCATCGGCAGTACGAATTTCGTAGATCTGAAGGCCATCGTCTTTCATCCATTCCGGGATCATGGAAGAAATTCGGCTGGCGTGTCGCGTTGACAGGACAACCACTTCATCCCCGGAATTCGTGCTCCTGATCTTCGCCGAATCCGCGAGATCCGCTTCCAGCGTCTTCGCGGCAAATCCGCGCAGATCATTGCAGCGTACGTGAATTTCCAGCGGCACGTCGAAGAGTAACTCATGAACTTCTTCAGCCGTGCCTGAGGCGAGCACACGGCCACCGGAAATCAGCAGAAATGACTGCGTCAGGGCTTCGATCTCATGCAGGACATGGCTGGCGATAATGATACTGCGGCCCATCGCGATCCAGTTTCGCAACAGGTCAGTCATCTGAGCCCTTCCGATCGGATCAAGGCCGCTCAGCGGTTCATCCAGAATCAACAGTTCCGGTTCGTGTGAAATCGCCTGAGCCAGTTTGGTTCGCTGCCGCATTCCGCGGGAGTAGCTGGAAATCGGTCGGTACATCCCATCCACCATCCCCACCTGCTCCATGCAGACCAAAGCGCGTTGCCGTGCTGCATGATGAGCGTACCCCTGCATTTCCAAAAGGAAGATCACCCATTCGATCCCGCTGATGGAAGCGTACATCCCTTCAAAGCCAGGGCAGAATCCGATGCGGCGCATCAGATCCGCATTGTTGCGCGGATTCATCCCCAGCACGCGGACGGTGCCGCGTGTCGGCAACAGTTGGCCGGTGAGCAGATTCAGCAGCGTGCTTTTTCCGGCACCGTTTGGCCCGAGCAGGCCGAACGCCCCGCGCGGAAGTTCCAGCGTGATATCGTTCACACCCAGAACCTTGCCGTACAGCTTGGTGACGCTCTGAAATTGAATCAAAATGTCAGATGACATACTTTTGCCTGAAACAAATTGCGATTTCAATGTGCCCCGTGTCTCCGACGCGGGATCTGCGATGTCTGATTCCATAC
>JANOUN010000360.1:0-2372 GCA_031416875.1 Planctomycetota bacterium
TCTGCCACCTGCGGCAATTGTCTCACCGCCTGTGCGACGAATTGTGTCACCGCTGGTGACACTATTTGTTTTTTCTTCTTTTTCATGCCGTGACTCCTTTCGTGATCTCATGCAACAGCCCTTCGGTCTCCTGCTCCAGCGCGAGAATGTCGGCGCTAATCTCGGCGAGGGTGCGGAGCTGGGGCGGCTGGTAGAAGTGGCGGGTGAAGCTGACTTCGTAGCCGATCTTGGTATCGGCCTCGACGAGCCAGGCGTCGGGCATGTAGGGCAGGACTTCGCGGCGGTGAAAGGCTTCGATGCCGCCGGGTTCAAGGAGCGGGATTTGCTCGAAGTCGCGCAGTTCGCTGTCGGGCTCGTATTCGACGACGCAGGTCTTGCCGTCGATCACTGCTTCAAAGAATCCTCGCAGCGGATCAGCTTTCACGGCGACAGACTTAGGACCTTTGCCCGCGACGTGAACCCTCTTGATCACTGGTGCAGCGTTTTCGTCCCGCCAGCTGACGGCATTGACGATCATCTTCTTGTTCGGGGCACTCAGACTGATGTTCAACTTCTCGACCGCTGCTTCAAATTGCTTCAGAAACTCGTTGTGATCTTCGAAAACGTCGTCGCCAAGTTCATCGCGAAGCTGTGTCGCGATCTCAATCAGCAAAGCATCTCGCTTCCAGGTGTCTTCGTTGAGCAGCTTTCGCTTCTTTGTGTCGGGCAATGATTTCTTCGTGGATTCAGAGTCCTCCGAATCGCCATCTTCGTCGCTGTCGGTTTGCCCCCAGTTTTCAACGAGCTTTTGCAGATCCTTACGCACGGAAGCCGTGTTTTCAAACAGAGCGTCGCCGAGTTGCTCGTAGAGTGCGGCTCGAATGTCTTCATCTCCGGATGCATACCGCAGAGTCTCAATCCGCTGATGTGTGAGTTGACTCTGCAACCGCAGCGGGCGTTCGACCTTTACCTTCCAGTAGCCGAAGGCGGCATTCGGAAAGGTTTTTGATTGCTCGGTTTCCTTGAACGCCAGGAAAGTGTCGCAGATTCGCTGGATATCCTCGGGTGACAGCTCACAGTTCTTCTTGCCCATATTCTTTCGCAGTGGCTTAAACCACTGCGTCGCGTCGATGAGCTGCACTTTGCCTTTGCGGTGTTTTGGCTTGCGATTGGTCAGCACCCAGATGTAGGTTGCGATACCGGTGTTGTAGAACATGTTCAGTGGCAGAGCGACAATCGCTTCCAGCCAGTCATTTTCGATGATCCAGCGTCGAATGTTGCTCTCACCCTGACCGGCATCACCAGTAAACAGTGACGAACCATTGTGAACCTGAGCAATGCGACTGCCGAGTTTGCTGCCGTGCTTCATCTTCGAAACCATGTTGGCCAGAAACAGCATCTGCCCATCGCTGGAGCGTGTGACCAGCGAGAACTCCGGATCACCCGCGTGTTCGACGATGAAGCGGGGGTCTTTGATGCTCGCCTTCCCGCCCATGCGTTCCTGGTCGCTTTTCCAGCTCTTCCCATACGGCGGATTGGAGATCATGAAATCGAATTCGCGGGATCGAAATGCATCGTTGGCCAGTGTGGAGTATTCCGGACCGCCGATGATATTGTCAGCCGCTTCGCCTTCGCCTTTCAGCAGCAGATCCGCTTTGCAGATGGCATACGTTTCGGCGTTGATCTCCTGTCCGTAAAGATGAGTGGCGAACTTCGACGTGTTATAGAACGCCTGGCCGCTTGCTTGGCGCAAGGCCGCGTCCTGGTTGGTAACGCCCGCCTTGTCCAGCGACGCCTTCATGTCCAGCACTGCCGCCTTGGCAGGTTCCAGCAAGGCATCAAGCCGACGCAGAACGGTCATCGGCAGGATCACATCGCGATACTTGCCACGAACGTAAAGATCCCTCAGCACATCATCGGCAATGCCCCAGATATAGCCAGCAATCCAGTTGAGTTGTGATTGATCCATGAGTGTTCGTCGTTCCGGTTTCTTTGATCGATGTCTGCTGCGTGTCTTCTGTTTCGCAGGCTGCGCCGTCTTTAAGCTGACACCGCACGTGAGCTTGGCTACCTCTCGAAACTGTGGGTTTCGATGAATCGCGGAGAGTCTACAGCAGTCTGCAATGCCCGAACAGCCGCCGAGAAAAACGCCTGCACATAGGAGCTTTGTTTTTCGTTCAGCGTCACGCAAGCTCAACCTTTCGTCGTGCGAACGACGTTGGTCAGAAAAAGAAAGCGGTGACGAGTCACCGCACTCCAAAGAGAACTTTCAACGCATCTTTACGAACGGCGTGTTCGAACGCGGTTGCTGCGGCTTCGAGCGGATAGGTGGCGGTCAGCAGTGGTTCGACAGAGATCGCACGGCTGCTGAGCAATTCGATGGCATCGGCGAA
>JANOUN010000361.1:0-4597 GCA_031416875.1 Planctomycetota bacterium
CCAGCGAGGAATTCAGGCATTTCAGCCTCGCTGGCGCTTCGGGTTGGTATTAAATCAACAGACCGCTAGCGCCATTCCGCTCACAAAGTCACCATTCTACTTTGTCATCCTGGCTCCAGGTGTCACCAGATCATTGAACCGATCGATCGGCTCCTGAGCGGTCCAGGCAATCCCGCGCAACAGCAAAGTGCGAAACAGAGGATCATCAAAAGTCCAGCTGTAGTGGCCGGGGATGCTGACGAAGACTCGGCCGTTGCCCTTCTCCGTCGTCCACATTTGCGGAGTCGGCATTCCGTCTTCGGTGCTCGTGGCCAGCAGCGTGACATCCTGCGGCTGCCCGGTGAGTTTCCAGTAACTTTCGTCGTAAAGCTGCAGCTGGTCAAAGTTACGGACGATCGGATGATCGGTGTTGTGAATGTCGAGAGTCAGTGGCCCGTGACGGAACGCGATGCGGCCGCCCCATGATGCGTATCCGATTCGCTTTGAAAACTCCTGCACCTGATCGTTGCCATTGACGGCCCAGTGAATGTAGACCGCTCCTCCGCCGCGCGCAAGAAACGCATCCATCTTTGCCGGGCGGTCTGGTTCGAAACTGCCTTTCTGAAAAAACAGCAACACATCCGCCGCAGCGAGTTGTTCGTCGCTCGGAAACTCTGTCGCCGTTGACACAGTCACGTTGTCAGCGGCTGAAAGCAGTTCTTCCCAGACGAATTTCCACGCCGGATAATCGTGCTCACCGGGTCCATGATCCTTTGGTCCATCGACCAGTACGATGTTCAATGGACGAGTGGGCTCCGGCACTTCAGGCGATCCCGCCAGGGCGACGGCGACCTCCGCCTGTGTTCGCAGCGGTGGAGCGGTGAGTGGCGATTCGAGCGGCATGTGCGGGGGCGGCGTCATCAGGTAGGTGATCAGATCTTTCATCTGATCGGCCGTCAGCTTTTGAGCAATCCCGGTCGGCATTACGGACGTCTTCGATGGTGCCATGGATTCGATGTCTGAATTCGACAGCTTCGTGACGACGCCTTTTTCATCGCCCAGCAGCAGCTGATCTCCGTCCGATTGCAGCACGCCGGTGAGTATGCGCCCGTCATTGAGAGCGATCACATGGCCGATATAATCCGGATTAATTGCGAAACTCGGGTTCCCAACATCACGCATGACAGACGCATAATCGCGGTGCACGAGATTCATCAGATCGGGGCCAATCCGTGCTCCGCCACCGCCCACGGAATGACACTTGAAGCAGCTCGCCGCCTCGCTGCGGAATAGCTTGCGGCCACGTGCCCAGCTGCCGCCTTCCAGTTCAGCGATCTTCAATGGGGCAGCCAGCGTTGTCGAATCATGCTTCGTGTGCACGTCAACCCAGGGCAGAAGGAATCGATGCAGTTGCACAGGGCGCGGAGCAGCGTCCTCATTGGTCTGCATCGAAACCGTGAGTTCAGGAATGGTGCCGCCTCCCGTTTGAATCGCGATGACGACATCGACCGGTTCATGCAAATCAGCAGAGGTCCTGAAAGTCGCCAGTTGCCATTCCACATTGGATTGATCGCAGACAACGGAAAGCTCGGTCAGAGGCTGATTTGCATCCGCGGCGAAGCTGGCCTGAACAACAATTCCGTGGTCACTGCTGAATGTGACGATTGCTTCTTCCGCTGGCCATTCGTAGTCAATGCTGGTTCCAGGCTGAGTCGCCGGACGCAGGATGTGATGCAGGTTCAGCTTTGATTTGAGCGTCAGGATTCCGGGTTGCTCAAGCGCGGTCCAGAGAGCATCATGCCCCGCACTGGCTGCCAGCATCGCCTTCGCGACCGTCAGATCCGCATGCGGAAGCCAGCCAGACCACGCCGGAGTTGCGTTTCCATCGGCAGGAGTCCATGTGGCTTCGATTCCGAGAAGGGCGAAGTCCACATCAAGCTCAGTCTGCATTGGAATCGTCACTGCGTAATAGTCATCCGATTTCATCGGAGCCGTATTGATGATCAGCGTACGCATGTCGCTGGTCACTGCAGTTCCGGTCACAGACAATTTGAAACGCGGCTTGATGAGCTGAGCACCGACGGCGGCATAGGGAGGCATCAGATTTTCAAAGCGGTCCCCGGCACGAACATGTTCACCGTATTCGATTTGGATCCGTTCCGTTAATTGACGAAGCTTTACAGCGTCCAGCGGGTGATCGAACGCAATTCGGATTTCCTGTGGGCCCTCAGCCCATGTCGCAACGGGTCGTGCGACATCCGGTGTGTCCATCTGAATGCGAAACAGCTTACCAGGACCTGTTGGACCTGTGCCCCAGTCAGGAGGTCCACTGTGACAGGCGACGACCAGATTTCCATTCGCCGCGACGCAGGCGTCAACCGTCAGCATCTGCAAACATGCAAACAGCTGCGAAGCCGCAACGTATCCCGCCGGTGTCCTGACTAACGTCGTGCGCCAGAGTTTTCCGCGTGATTCGCCGCACACGATGGCGTCACCCGTCCATGATTCCGGCCCGAAGACGGGGCCACCATTGACGGATTCATTGAACACCATTCCGCAGGTGGATTGATGCTGCGGCGAATAGTCGAACGTGGAAGGTTCGTCGATGACGTCAGGGTTGTGTCGTGGATGTCGCGGCGGAAATCCATAGTGCCGCTTCGTCGCTGGCTTGCCGTTTGGGCCAATACCATCCAGTTGGATATGCAATAGCTCATCGAAAGGGTTGCCGTTGGGCAGCCAGGTGGCTCCTTCCTGTTCGGTGCAGAAGAGATCGCCCGCCTGATTGAATGCGAACGCGATCGGAAAGCGAATCCCGGTACAGATCGTTTCACGCTGACTGAAATCCGCCGAAACTTTTTGAACAGTGCCTCGATCTGACGCAATGTCATACTCCGCGACGCCTTTGTCGCTGACCAGATAGGCATTGGCGTAGTTGACGGTCCCCAGCCCAAAGTACAGGTTGCCGTCCTTATCCATGGCGATTCCAACGGCATCAACATTCTGGGGAATTTCCTTCCAGCCGGTCGCCACAATGATCTCTTCGTCCGCTTTGTCATCGCCGTTGGTATCGACAATCAGCGACACCTTACCCTTGCTGGGCACAAAAACTCCGCTGCCCCTTGTATAGCCGGGTGGAGTCAACAGCATGCCGATCGGGCCACGAATGCTGCCTTCGTTCTTCCAGAACAATTCCGCCTTGTCTTCAATTCCGTCGCCGTCAGTGTCGCTGAGGAGATGAATGTCGCCGTTATAGCCCAGCGTCACCAGTTTTCCGTCACTCCGGTAGCGGACATTGTTGACGTTGGTGAGTTCCACGGGAATCTCGCGGACGGAGAATCCTGGCTGCAGCATCTGAATCGCCGGAGGATTCTCAGCCTTCACCAGTGGCACACCTCCGGAAGCCGACAGCTTCAGTTCCTTTGGCAGGTCCTCCGCCAGTTTTTCGTACTTCCTGTTGAGATATTGGCGAACGCCTGTGGTCTCTGCGTCCGTGAGGACTCGGTTGTAGACAAGCAGTTCGGCGATATCCCCCTGAAACGGTCCTCGGACTTCCTGAGCCCCCGGACCGTTTGTGTAGAATCGTGATCCGACCGTGACTTCATCGAACGACATCTCAGACGGCGCGAACGGGCGATTGCCTTCCAGCTTGCCGTCAAGACTCAGCTTCACCTGCTTTGCCGTCGCATCAAACACCGCTTCGATTGTATGCAGTGTGCCGAAATCAGTGCCTGAATTGAGCAAATCGCTGGCACCGCCGAAACCTTTTCCTTCAACGTTCAGCTGGTCGAATTTGAACGACGGCCCCGGTCCAAGATCAATGGTCAAGCCAGACTCGTAATCCCGACGATCCGGTGCGTTGGTCGCAAAGATGCCTCGAAAGTCACCGGGATTCGCATGCGGCGCAGCGACGATGAACACAGTCGCGGCCTGCAGATCGACGCCCGTTCCTGTCAGGCGAAAGTGATCATCTGCGCCATTAAATCGCATCAACCAGCCATCACCGACTCGCACAAGCCTGGGGCGGAATTTCTCATTAGGCTGATGGACAATGCGTTCCGCCGTAACACCATCGGACCACGACGGCACAACATCACCCGAGACAAACTCGGGGCTGTTCGTTGTCCTGCGAACAGCATTCACCCGCGACGCATCCAGCCACAGCTGCAGTCCGTCATGCACCGCAAGTTCTTTGTCGGCCCATGTCGCAACCTGCGCACGTGCTTCGCCTGTCACGGCCAGCAACAGCAACACCATCAACGAACGCAGTGAAGAATGCAGCATAGGGGCAGCTCCAATTTAGAACATCAGCAAGGCTTCGCAAGCGGTGAGCTCACATCGAACCGTTCGATTGTAGTGCATGCCACAGCGGAAGACATCCTTGCCGGAGTCCATCGCCGTCACTTGACTCGCCACATCGAGCGCAACTCGCTCATTTTCCCGCCCCGCATCTTCTTGCCCACTGCAAACTGAAGACTGGCAACTGAACGTTGACTCCTTGCACACGGTGCTTTGTGAAGACAACGACTTGCGGTTGAATCAGTAGGCCGGACCAAGCGCAGCGCCGTTCCGGCAGGTCAGCTCACAACCGATCCAGCGGGCTTCGGACGCCCAACGGTCC
>JANOUN010000362.1:0-2967 GCA_031416875.1 Planctomycetota bacterium
CCGGCAAGGCTGTGAAGTTTGGCAGTATGACCTGGATACCCTTGGAGCCGCTGCGCTTCGACCGATGAAACTCATCCACGCAAAACTGCCAAATGGCCAATGCCTGAAGAACTGTGCTCTTGCCACTGTTGTTTCGTCCGACCAGTAAATCGAATTGGGTGAAGTCATAGACTTGCTCACCAACGCTCTTGAAGTTGCGCAGGGTCAATCGGGTAATCATTCAGGGACTCCGTTCTGGCTGGTTATTGTCACTTTTTCCGGGTTCTTGCTCATGTCACATCATCCTGTTCAGCAAGTTGTCCCAGCGGCGAAAGCGCACCCCACCGGGCTGCGAACGCGAAAGCCCAGGGCCAGCACCATGTCGAGGTTGTAGTGCGCCACCTCGTACTGCTTGCCATCGGCGGCAGTTGTTCGGAAAAACCGAACAACTGAAATTTCATCCTGTTCGCATCCTCAAAGATGTGCTTGATGTGCTCGCTGATCGTGCCCTTGGCCTTGCCGAAAAAATCGGTCAACTGCTTCTGGTTCAGCCAAAGGGTTTCCGCCTCCAGCATCACGTCGATGCGGGTGGAGCCGTCTTCGGTTTGGTAGATTGGGAACTGTTGGGGAGTGGTCATGGCAGTCACTTGATTGCACTGCATAACCGTACAACTTCTGCAATAAGGTATAGCTCGTCTTCTTTAGTGACAATCCGAGCATGCATGGCAGCCAATCGAATGGGCTGAAGCCGTTGAAGTGATTCACGAACGCTTTCCTTTTTCTTGAATCTAGTCGCAAAGATTTCTCGCCAGTGGTCTTGCTTACAGATGATCGTTTCATAGTCCGTGAAATCAGCGACTTCTATGAATGTCAGAATGACCCCGCAGCTTTCGGCCCGTTGCTTTTTGAACTCCCATTGTTCGTAAAGATTTGGGGCTAACCGTTTTTTCGGCCAATCGGGGCCGTATTGGGCAGTCATCGCATCATTGATGAACTGACGCAGCCGCCTCTCAAATCTCTGCAACTGGTCATGACACTTGTTCGTTCGTTGCAGACCAGCTTCTTCTGAATCAGCCAAGAGGCTGACAACAGTCCCATAGAGCTCAAAATCTAAAGTTTCACCATCAAGACCCGCAACGTGAAGGCTTTGGTGGAACGCTGCCTCTGGGAAATCAGTGAGTGCCGTGTTGAAGCCACGAGTGACATAGAAATCAGTCCGAGCAACAGGATCGATGAAGACCGACTCCGGGAAAGTAATCTTGTCTCGCCAGTCACCGAAATCCAAACGAAGCGCCGCGGTCAATCCAAGATCGAATCCCTTTATCGTCCTCAGTGCATTGCCCATGCCCTGCAATTCAAGGATGGCCGTGACGGACCGAGCCGATTCTACGCTATGAAGCCAAGGGGTTGTTATCGCTTCAAGGGAGCGTTGCCGGTCAAGGATGTCCTTGGTATGTCGTTGGGCGAACTCAGCAACGGCCCCGACTTGATACAAGTCTAGAAGGCGAGTCGCCTCGAATGCCTGCGGAAGCCGAAACATGGCTTCATGGCTTTTTAGTAAGTCACGAGTCTCCTGTTGTTGTTTTTCTAGCCCGGCTGCGATAACGGCAGACATGTTTTCTCTCTGGGCCAGCCCACGAGCCGCCTCCCTGATCAGATCCTCATTGCGGTAGATGGCCTTTGCCAACATGGCACTTACAGAGCTTTCCTCCAGGTAGCGTTGGGCATCTTGGAACGGACTGGTCGCTGCTTGCATCAGGTCTTGTTCACGCTTAAATTGCATAGCAATGGCCACACTCGCCGAGTTCTCTTCCAGATGACGTCTCATATCCTTGAGCGGATCAATTGCCAGCATGAGGTCTTGGTCGCGTTTCAGAATCCTTTCCATGGCAGCAGTTGCCAAGTTCTCTGTCAGATATCGGTTTGCTTCCGCAATGGTGCTAAGTGCTGACTGCTGCATCGCGTTACCTGATAGCAGCCCCATCATCCTCTTCAGGCTCTTGCTCTGTTCTTCAAAATAGTGACGAAAAACCCGAACTAAGTAATCGCTGCTGCTCTCAGCATCCCCCTTCGGAAGGTCAATGGTTTTAGGCGTGTAGGAGACAGACCTTTCTCCCTTTTCGTTGATACTGACATGTCGTTCAGCGTCCTCATAGGAGTGATGAGACCATCTGTTGTGTGAGATAAACTCCCGAGCAAATATCTCAACGTCTTCATCGCTAATGCTGCTGATTTCTTCCTCAGTGAAACATTCTTCCTGAGCTTGTGCGCCCTTCTGGATATCTTCAGTCAGAACCTTCTTGCTGACCAATTCCAAAACATGCCTGGCAAAAACCAAGCTATCCACGTCTCGGTTTTTAAGCGTTCTTCTCAGCTTTGAATGCATTTCGGCATTCATCGACCCACACTGAATCTGACCTAAGGCTTTGGTCTCCAGTGTAAAGTCATGCATACGCATGAGCTTGCTTAAATCCATATGGTTTTTCCAGTTGGCAAATCCAATTCCTATTATGTCGTTTTGGTTTTAGTAGGTCACTGACCTGAACTATCCCACCTTAAACACCTTCATCACTTCATCTCCGAGGTGATTGATCACCTTGACTGCAATGCGGCCGGACTTGGGCTTATCAAAGGCGCGTGAGGTGTCGCTGTTGAGGGTGGCCCAGGCTTCTTCGTTGATCTCCGCCTTGAGGGTGGTCTTCAAAGCACTATAGGGATCGTTTGCGCCGAGGAAGTAGGCGTGGCGGACGAAGAAGCTTTCCTCGTTGTAGTCGGTGTCGATGAACCAGCAGGCGATCCCGTCGGCGTTGTCGCTCTGGACCTCACCGGTGCTCGGGTGGAAGACGTCCACGCCGTTGATCTTGACGCGCACCTGGCCGTCGTCGGCATCAAGGATGTCGATGTCCGGTTCGCCGAAGATGACGAACAGGTTGCCCTTGCCGGTGTTCTTGAGGTCGTCGGCCATGTGCAGGTCGGCGTTCATGCGCG
>JANOUN010000363.1:0-10595 GCA_031416875.1 Planctomycetota bacterium
CACATGGCAGCTTCTGCCGGAAAGGACTGTGTTTGGCAGGTCCTTTCTGCAGGAAAGGACTTTCGCCGTAAGGCGAACCGCTATGGGACGCCCATCCGCTCCACGTCGCCTCGTGGCCGTCCTTTCGACCGCGACTGGTCGCTGGTCGCGGCGTAGCCGCGAAGTCCTGCTCGGCAAGCAGGACCTACCGAAATCGGCGACTGCACTCGATCTGACGTCGTCTTTTCCGCTGGGTAGTCAGGTCGAACAGATACGGTTAGACTGCGGAGCTTGACACTCAAACACTTTGCGAGCCCATTCTGTGATCACATCCGAAAAAACGACCGAAAAAACCGAATCGAGCATGGAACCACCGCAGATCGCTGCGCCACGATCGAAAGCACAGTACGCCGTCAGTCGCGCGAATGCGGTTGCGGCTGCGGCGATTGCCGATCAGCTGCGAGGACAGGAAATTCTGGTCCTGGATTTAACAGGTGTCACGTCGATTGTGGACTTCTTTGTGATCGCCACGGGATCCAGCCATCGTCAGATGCACGCGATCGCGGACGAAGTGAACCGGAAACTCAAGCGAGAAGACGGAAACCGACGGTTGAATATCGAAGGGTATCGAACTGAAGGTAACTGGATTCTGACGGACTACGGCGACGTCGTGCTGCATGTGTTCACAGCCGAAGGTCGGGCACTCTATAATCTGGAACAACTCTGGGCCGACGCACCACGCATCGACTGGAAGGCTGAAGCCCCGCCCTCGACTCGTGTGATGAAGATGGATTTCCTCAACGACGAAGAGACGCCACCTGCCCGGCAATAATTCGTCTTCCCGCGAGGTTCAACGAAGGCACGTCCGATGAATCTGGATGTCGCTTTGCCGCAATGGCGTGAATTGCAGACTGCGGCACGAGCGGCACGCGGAAATGCGTGGGCACCATATTCCAGGTATCAGGTGGGGGCCGCCGTGTTGACATCAGACGGCAGGATTTTCGTCGGCTGCAACGTTGAGAACGCTTCCTATGGGCTGACGATTTGTGCAGAACGAGTCGCGATCTGTACGGCAATTGCTCAAGGCTGTTCCCGCTTCGCGGCGATTTGTGTGTCGCTCACCGGAATCGCAGTGCCCTGCGGCGCGTGTCGGCAATTCCTGGTCGAATTCAATCCGGAGATGCACGTCCTGCTCGACGATGTGGACGACACGGCCCATACGCCACCGGAACTCGTTCGCCTGTCCGAACTGCTGCCGCGCGCGTTCCGGCTGAGTTGAAGTGCCGTGGACATTCTTGTCCGAGAGGTGATCAGAAAGCATCCCGCTGGAGACGTACGCTTACACATCACTACCATTTGCTTCGACAGCGTTTCATGGCCATGCGACGGACATGAATGTCCATCCTACAAAGTCGCGACACAACAGCCTTCGTCTCCGAAAAGCATTTACGACACACGATTCATCATGCTCGCCGATTTCAGCGTATTCTGCAGCAGCATCGCAATCGTCATCGGACCGACGCCGCCTGGGACCGGAGTGATGGCCGACGCGACGGCACAGGCGGCTGCGAAGTCGACGTCGCCGACGAGACGCTCGTTGACGCGATTGATCCCCACGTCGATCACAACGGCTCCAGACTTGATCATGTCGCCCTTGACGAATTCCGGGATCCCGACGGCCGCAATCAAAATATCCGCCGTGCGGCAAACGGCACCGATATCGGCGGTGCGGCTATGGCAGATTGTGACAGTCGCATCGACGCCTTTCTGTACCAGCAAAACGGCCATTGGCTTGCCCACAATGTCGCTGCGTCCGATCACAACGGCGTGTCGGCCCGCGGTTGGAACGTTCGACACCTCAAGCATCTTCATGACGCCAGCAGGGGTACATGGCAGAAATCGTGGCCGGCCCTGCAACATCAGGCCCGTGTTCTCGGGGTGGAACGCATCGACGTCTTTTGTGGGCAGGATCGCGTCCAGTATCTGCGTTGCATCCAGATGCTTCGGCAACGGCAGCTGCACCAGGATGCCGTGGACACTCATGTCGTGGTTGAGCGCAGCGATCAATGCCAGTAAGTCAGCCTGCGTCGTCGCAGCGTCCAGTCGATGCAGCGTGCTTTTGAGGCCCGCCTTGTGGCACGCTCGCTCTTTGTTCCGGACGTACACTTCACTCGCCGGATCGTTGCCGACAAGGACCGCCGCCAGATGTGGCACGATTCCCGTATCTCGGAGCAACTGTTGTGTTTCTGCCGCGACCTGAGTGCGAACAGATTCGGCAATGGTTTTCCCATCAATGATTTGAGCGGGCATGATTGATCAGTCTTTCTGAAGCACAGCGAAATGCACGGGGGAGCGACATCCGATCGGCGATCCTGATCGCTGAGTTGGCAAAAAATACTCTATTCGTTCAGAACCCAGTCGGAACCCCTCTGCTACGGCACGACGTGCACCATCATCAGGTCATGTGTTTCGCCCAGCCAGTTGGTGTGGCCGACGACGATGATTTTGCTGCCGGACGCAAGCAAATGATGGCGTTCGCCCCACTTCAGCACGAATGCCAGCAGGGCGTCGGCTGACTGCTGCACGACGCGACTGAGAATCGGCGTCACGCCCCAGTACAGGCACATGCGCCGTGCGACCTCTTCGCGATCCGTAAAGGCCAGGACCGGCACACGGCCACGCAGTCGAGACAGAGCCAGGGCCGTCCGTCCGGTGACGGTGGCGACCACAATCAGGTCGGCCTGAAGATACTCGGACGCGGCAATTGCACCGCGCGTCACGGCTTCCGTAATCGGACGTGCGCGGCGGGATTCGTCGTCGCGCAGGTCGTTCAGGCTGGCGGCAAGCACCAGTGGCTCGGCTTCTGCGGCAATGCGATCCATCATCCGGACCACCTGCACTGGATGATGACCGATGGCGGTTTCTCCGGACAGCATCACCGCATCCGTGCCATCGATCACGGCGTTGGCGACATCGGTCACTTCGGCTCGTGTCGGCAGCTCATTGGTCTGCATACTGTCCAGCATTTGAGTTGCCGTGATGACGGGAATCCGCAGTTCATTGCAGCGGCGGATGATCTGCTTCTGCAGGATCGGAACACGGCAGATGTCCGCTTCAACTCCCAGATCACCCCGCGCCACCATCACGGCATCCGTCTCGCGGAGGATATTCTCAAGATCTGCGACGGCTTCTGTCTTTTCAATCTTGGCCACAATCAGCGGCGTGACCTTGGGACGATGTCCTTCGATCAGTCGCTTCAGTTCGACTATGTCTGCTGCCTGACGGACAAAACTCAGACCGATGAAGTCGATATGATTCTGCAACGCCCATTCCAGGTCTCGTCGGTCTTTCACAGTGACGCTGGGTGTGCTGAGCGCCACGCCAGGCAGATTGACTCCCTGGCGGCTGCGAATTCTTCCGGCCTGAATCACTTGGCAGCGAACCCATGCGGAAGCCGCATCCTTTTCCAGCACCACCATGGCGACTGTGCCGTCGGCCAGCAGGATTCTGTCTCCGGGTTTGACGTCGTCGATCAGTGGTTCATAGGTGCAGGTCAGATCGGTCGGTTCATCCGAAGTCAGCCCGCGGATGAAGCGGAAGGTGGCACCTTCATTGCAATAGACGTCGCCGCCCGGAATTTCCCCCAGTCGAATCTTCGGACCGGAAAGGTCGGCAAGGATACCGATCGGGCAATCCAGCTCGGCGGAAACCTGACGAATCCTGCGCACCAGATCCGACAGCCAGGCGTGCTCGCCGTGGGCGAAGTTGAGTCGAAAAATATCGACACCGTTGATGACAAGTTCCCGCAACATCTCCACCGATTCACTGGCCGGGCCGACCGTGGCAATGATGCGCGTCTTCACCAGCTTATGACGAACCGGAATACGGGGAGTCCCTGAAACGGACATGCAATTTCTCCTTAGACATTACCCACTAGAGATGCACAGGAATAAAGCGTTGCTGCTCACCAGGCAGCGGCGCTTCAGGCGGATCGATCCACGGAATCTCGCGATTGTTCTGGAGACTGTCCAGAAGAAACGCCTTAAACCGCTTCGTGAGCAGCATGAGCAGTTCTCGTTCCAAATTGCCTTCCGCCGTGATCCCGGCGAGGTTTGCGACCCTTGCGGACAATCGCCCCGTCGTCGCGTCTCGCGTCAGAATCACGCTGCAGTTGAAAACCGGAACGGAGGTTCCTCCCGTTCCGCAGGAGGATTCAGATGCCTGAGGCAGAGAATTGGAGGAACTCATCGGATTGTCCCTACAGATTGAAGTCGTTGTCAGCCATCGGACTGTAGTTTTCGAATCGCATGTATTCCTTGCGCCACGTCAGACGGACCAGACCCGTTGGTCCACTGCGATGTTTCGCGACGATAATTTCGGCTTCGCCCGGGCGATCTTCCGGGTCGTATGCATCCGGGCGATGCAGAAACATGACCATGTCCGCATCCTGTTCGATGGCACCGCTCTCACGCAGGTCCGCCAATCGCGGTCGCTTGTCTTCGCGCAATTCCACACCGCGATTCAACTGAGCCAGTGCAATGACCGGTACTTTCAATTCCTTCGCAAGGAACTTCAGGCGGCGCGAAATCTGAGCAATCTGTTGTTCGCGAGGAGACCCTTTTTCGTCCGGTTCAATCAACTGCAGGTAGTCAATAATGATCACACCCAGCGGCGACTTGCGATGCTGTCGCCGCGCGATGGCGGCGATTTGTGTCATCGTGCGGCCCGGCTTGTCATCGATAAACAGGGGCAACCGCGACAGATCATCCGAGGCCCGCACCATCGCGTCGTGCTGCGCATCGGTGAGTGTTCCGGATCGCAGGGCGTGACTGTCAATGCGTGCCGTGATGGATAAGAATCGCTCAGCCAGTTCCAGATTCGACTGTTCCAGACTGAACAGCAATACGCCTTTGTTGGACTTTCTCGCGACGGCCTCGGCGATGTTGCACACCAGAGCCGTCTTGCCCATGCTGGGGCGCGCGGCAAGGATGATCAGTTCCGTGGGCTGAAATCCGGTCGTCTGATGATCCAGGTCCGTAAAACCGCTGGTGATCCCCGTCACGTCGCCGGCTGTATGCTGGCGTTCCTCAATTCGGGCGAATGCCTCCAGCAGAATATCCCCGATCGCAAAACTGCCCGTATCACCCTGTGATTCCAGAATCGAAAAGATGCGCCGTTCAGCGCTTTGCAGCAAGCCTTCGACGTCATCACTGGCTTCATAGCTTTCGCTCAGGATCTCCGTACACGCATAGATCAGACTGCGCTGCATCCATTTTTCACGGACGATGGTGGCGTAGTATCTCACGTGCGCAGCGTGTGGCACGGCTTCCAGAATGTGAGCCAGATAAACGGCGCCGCCAATGTTCTCAAATTCCCCGCTGCGGACGAGTTCTTCCGCCAGCGTGATGGCATCGATACCGCGAACTCCGTTTTCATACAACCGATGTATGGCGGAATACATCTTCTGATGTGCGTCGCTGTAGAAATGTTCGGCCTTGAGCGATTCGCCGACTTCATCGATGGCTTCGTTCATCAGCAGAATACTGCCAAGAACGCCGCGTTCGGCATCCAGATTCTGTGGGGGAAGTTTAAGTCTGTTATCTGCCATCGGTCCTGACGTCCCGCGATCCCCTGCACAGCGAAAGCATGCCGCTGCAGCAGAAAAAATCCTCAGACAACTGAATGCCTGAGGATTTTGATTTGACATACGAGCGGGAGAACTGCTGAGTCCGCTGCGTAGTTATTGCACCATCGAAATGCCGAAACCTGCATCTCGGTCTGGAGTGGGGCCGGATGCTGACGCATTCCGGCGTACCAATCAGCCGCTGGTCGCTGAAGGCACAACCCACACTTTGACTTCGCTCTGCACCTTGTCGTGGAACTTCAGTTTCACGGTGTACATGCCCAGCTCTTTGATCGGGCCATCGAGACGTACATTTTCCGCTTCGACCGGATGTCCGGCGGCCTTGAGTGCTTCGCTGATGTCGCGTGCCACCACCGAACCGTACAGATGATTGTCGGCCGTGGCATGCGCTTCGATCGTCGCACTGTACTTGCTGACGGCATCCGCAATACGCTGCAGTTGTTTGACGCGACCCACTTCGATTGCGGCCAGACGTTCTTTGTGTTTTTCCACCATGCGCTTGTTTTGCAACGTCGCAACGGTCGCCTTGCCCTGAGGCAACAGGAAGTTGCGGGCAAATCCGGGTTTTACACGCACGATTTCACCGCGTTGACCAAGATTGTCAACGTCGTGTACAAGGAGTACTTCCACATTGCGTGAAGTTGTTTGAGCTGCTCGAGCCATCGGGAGCCGATTCCTTTTTCACCGTTCCTGATCGAACGGTTCCATCATTGGAACCCCCCGTTCGATCATTTGAAGTCATCATCAAAATGCCGTGTCTCACAGATTCCTTAAAAAGGAACCTCGTCGCCCCCACCGGAGGGCATATCATCATAAAATGTCTGATCCGGAGACCGATAGGAATCTCCATCTCCGCCGCGGTCACTTCCGCTTTCATTCACGCGGCTATCGTTTCCACGGCCTGCGGGTGGCTTGGACGCTGCAGGAGCCGGTCGAACCGGCCCGCGTGAGGCCGTGTTTCCACCTCCGCCCGCACCCGTTGAACCGCCCGCACCCGTTGAACCACCCGCACCCGTTGAACCACCCGCACCCGTTGAACCACCCGCACCTGATCCACCGCCGCCGTCGCGACTTCCCAGTAACTGCATTCCGTCGGCCACGACCTTCAACTTGGATCGTTTTTGCCCCGTCTCTTTGTCTTCCCACGAATCAAGGCTCAACCGGCCTTCAATCAGAACTGGTCGTCCTTTGGCCAAATATTCGCCTGCGATCTCTGCGGTGCGGCCCCACAACGTGACCTCAACGAAAGTGACCTCTTCTTTGCGTTCATTCGTCTTGCGATCCGTCCATTGACTGTTGACTGCAAGCGAAATATCACACACTGCGGTTCCACTTGGAATGTACCGCACTTCCGGGTCTCGCGTCAGGTTACCGACCAGAATCACTTTGTTAAACGACGCCATGAGCCGCTCCGTTTCAGACTCTACACCACTGCGACTGGCAGAAACGCGACAGTCACCGAACCCTATTGAAAGTCAGCAGCAGGAATTTCATCGCGTCGACGATCACCACGTCCACGCTCTGGTCGTTCACTTTCCGGAGCTTCTGCCGGTGGTGTTGCAGCACCAGTGATTGCCCCGACAGTCGCATCAAAGATCTGCTGAGAATGGACGATGAACATCTGGCGGATGATTGTCTCGTTAAGCTGACACTGTCGAATGAGCGTCTTCATTCCGGCACCACGCATTGTGAAGCACACAATGTAGTGCAGGCCCTTCTTCATGCCCTGAATTTCATAGGCCAGTTTGCCGTCCTGCCATGGCCGGTGCGCAACCACTGTCGCGCCCGCTTTGGCAAGCACAGTCATAATTTCGTTCGTTACGGCGTCCGGGTCAGTCGCAAATTTGCCACTATCGACAAGGAACATGCCTTCATAAAAGTGCTGACGCACTGGATTTTCTGCTACGGCTGACACGAAAGGACTGCTCCTGAAAAAACGAACCTGACTAATAACTATGCTTCAGATGATCGATTGTAACGATTCATCGCGCTCACAACACCATCTGCAATCCATACTTCCGCAGAATCTGCGGCGATCTTTGTCATCACTTCTGAAGATTCACGCTCCTCAGCACGAAACCGAGACAGCACAAAATCCGCAGCATCCATCTGCCCCGGAGGACGCCCGACACCCAATCGCAACCGAGGAACCTGATCTGTCCCCAGCCTTTGAATAATGTCAGCCAGCCCTTTTTGGCCACCGGCGGAACCACTGGCTCTCCAGCGGATCTGCCCGAGAGGCAGATTAATATCATCACAAATAACCGCCACGTCCTGCGGCAGAACCTGGTAGAAACGCACGATCTGCTGCACAGTTTCGCCGCTTCGATTCATATACGTTGTCGGCGTCACCAGCAAAACTTTGCCGGCTTCAGCAAAGACCTCCCAGATCACCGACGAAAACTTTGTCTGTGACTTGCCCGGCTGCAAGCGCCGCACAAGTTCGATAATCACATCAAAACCCGCGTTATGGCGAGTCCCCGCGTACTGAGCACCGGGATTACCAAGCCCCACAACCAGTTTCATCACCATGAATCCGGCCGAGACCCGGTCATTCTAAACAACCTTGCGAGAATCATACAGTTCAACCAGAACTTCATCTGCCGAGGTCACGAGTTTTGCATGATCCGGCAACTGAAGGTCACTGGCTTTGACGGTGTCACCGATCTGCAATGCCCCCATTCGCACGACAATCGACTTAGGAATTCGATAGTCCGGACAATCAATCGTGACTGCTTTCACCAGCTGTCGCACAGCTCCGCCGTCTTTCAGACCAACCGCTTCACCACGCAATTCCAGTGGCACATCGACGGTGGCGCGTCCCGTTGGGTCAACGCGACGCAAATCCACATGCACCACTTTTGTGCTGAACACGTCCCACTGCAACTCCTGCACGACAGCCTTATCGACTGTTCCGTCCACTTCCACATCCACGACTGACGACAGTGTCGCGACCAGCTTGCCAACGGCATCGCCGCACACGGAAGCGGACACGCCGGGCTTGCCCAGCCCATAGATATTTGCTGGCACTCGACCCGTGCTGCGCAAGCGCCGAGTTTCAACTTTGCCGAGTGTGGTACGGCGTTCTGCCTTCAAAAGAAGATCCTGCGACATCTGGGAGCACCCTGAATCAAACTCGTTAGAACTAGGAAATTCAATACACATTCGAGCCGTTCAAACATTCCTGTCTGAACCGCCGAACACTCAATTCTGAATCTGCAAACCCGCCCGTGGGAGCGTAATATCTCTTGAGCCCGGTTTTTCGCAAGTGGGGGAGCATATCGATCTGGAATTCAACCTTCAACACCAGACGGATAACTGTTATCGAGATTCGCAAAGGCTTCTCATGTGGGCCGAAAGTTGCGAAAAACATGCAGACGCCGCTTTTTTCAGGGTTCCGGTCGCCCAGAGTGCTGCTTTCAGGGCGAGAGACGATAAGCTTCCTGCCAGAATCGCGACGCTTGACTCTGCCAGCCAGCCCAGAAGACACTTGAACATTTTGAGTTTATTCCATGTCGACCGAAGTTGCCGCCAGTATCTACGACTATCCCAAGTACTACGACCTGCTTTTCGGATCGGATGTGGCGGCGGAATTTCGCTTCCTGAAAGCCTGCTTCGACAAACACGCGGGCTGTGAAGTGAAGCGTGTCTTCGAACCAGCGTGCGGCACCGGGCGACTGCTGATTAAACTGGGAAGATCCGGCTTTGATGTTGCCGGAAATGACTTGAACCCCAGGGCAGTCGATTTCTGCAACGAACGGCTGAGCAAGTACAACTTGCCGGAATCGGTAGTCGTCGCGGACATGTCAGACTTCAAGGTGAAGAAGAAGTTCGATGCCTCGTTCAATATGATTAACAGCTTTCGCCACCTCGCGACGGAAAAACAGGCACGCGCACATCTGGAATGCATGGTCAAAGCCATGAACAAGGGCGGGCTGTATGTGCTGGGCATCCATCTGGAACCCACATCCTGTCCACCGATGCAGGAAGAAAGCTGGTCGGCTCGCCGAGGCAATCTGGTGGTCAATTCGCATATGTGGTCGAAAGGCATTGATCGTAAGAAGCGACTAGAACACCTGGGCCTGAACATTGACGTGTTCACACCGACAAAACGCATGCGGATTGTCGATCACATGGAATACCGCACTTACAAACATTCACAGTTTCAGTCGCTCGTCAAATCAGTGCCTCAGCTGGAGATCTCCGAAACGTATGATTTTTCCTATAACATCCGTCAGCCGCATGTGGTAAACGGAATGACGGAAGATGTCGTGTTTGTGCTGCGACGCAAATGAAGTTCTCTGACCACCTGGGAACTCTCTCACCACTTGTCTGATTGTCTGAAAGTTTTTCAATGGATCCAGATCTGATACTCGGCATTGTTTCCCGCTGGCTGCATATCGGCTCAGCGATTGTGCTTTTGGGCGGCACAATTTGTCTGAAGTTTGTCGTCGGGCCTGCGTTAAAGGATCAATCGCCGGAGCTGAAAGAGGCGGTTCGCGGCCGATGGAAGCGCTTCGTTCATGCGGCGATTGCGGGTTTGCTGCTCAGCGGCATCTACAATTATGTCCGCGCTGTGCCTGGTCACAGAGGCGACGGATTGTGGCACGCGATGGTTGACACCAAGATCATCCTGGCGCTGGGTGTGTTCTTCATTGCATCTGTGCTGGCGGGACGATCCAGGGGAACTCAGAAGTTTCGCGACAACGCCGCGAAATGGACCACGATTGCGATTCTGCTTGGCCTGTTGATTGTGGCGATGAGCGGCATCGCCAAAGTGGTCGGCTCGAAGGGAAAGGGAATGGATTCGGGGACCGACATGTTCATCAAACCCGCACGCTAGCGGGTTGTTGTTTTAGAGTGATTATTGGGCCTCCAGTCATACTATACTCCGCGCGGCCAGGACTGAGGGACGTGTTGTTTAGTGAGCCGCAAGGCGCTAGCCGCGGGTTGTGCATTCGGTCAGCACCGG
>JANOUN010000364.1:0-1934 GCA_031416875.1 Planctomycetota bacterium
AATGCCAGGCTCAACCTTCGCCGTGTCATAATTCAGTGCCTTTCTATGGCTATTAAAAAATTGAACTGTTGTGAGAAATAGAACTATGGTGACGCTGCCAACGGCGGCGCCGGATTGCGAAAAAAACAATCGGTATCAATAAATCAACGACTTCATCGGCTATGAGAATGCCACCCAATACAGGTGCTGCCATGGGGCGAATGATGTCCGCGCCGACCCCTGTACTCCACAATATTGGAGCCAGTCCAAAAATAATGGTGGCTTCCGTTAGCAGCTTCGGCCGCAATCGATGGACTGCTCCGTCGATAACTGCGGTGCGTAACTCAGGCAACGTCAATCGTTCCAAGCCACCAGCGCTAGCTACGGACGCTCTTAGGTAGACCAACATGATCATGCTCGTAGCAGCCGCCATCCCAAAACACGCGATGTAGCCGACTCCCACGGCGGCAGAAAACGGAAATCCAAGAATCCACTGACAAAGCACGCCGCCTGCGAGCGCTCCTGGAACCGAAATGAACATCAATCCCGCATCGGCTAAGTCAAAAAAAGTAACCCACAAGAACAGCCCGATCAAGATCGCAGATATGGGCACGATCCACAACATCGCCGAACGAGTGCGAGTTGCGTGCTCATACTGACCTGTCCATTCCAAGTGGACACCTGGCGGTAGTTTTACTGACCTTGAAACGACCGACTTGGCTTCTTCCACAAACTCTACCGGGTCTCGACCGCGAACATTGAGTCGTACGAAATTGCGAATCGATCCATTCTCGCTCTTGATGGTCGCCGGACCATCTCTGTGGCGAAGTTCCGCGACGGTTGAGAGCGGCACCGTTTCGAAGGGCCTTTCTGCTTCTTGAGATTCGTCCAACACGCCTCGGCTACCAGGAACTGGAATCTCCATAATCCCCGAATTGGTCATTTGACGAGTTTGATGAACCAGCAGTCGAATCGGAAGCATGTCGGTGTTGAGAATAGTTTCCTCAAATGCCTGCCCTCGTGTGGCAGTTTCAAAGAGATGCTCTGCCTCGTCGGAATCGATTCCATATTCCAGTGCTCGCTCAGGATTGACGACGATGTCGGTATAATTCTTACCACGAATCGGATCGGCGATGACATTGACAGCGCTGGGAAGTTCTCGGAGCACCACCGCAATAGCTTCTGAAGTCAATACAACGTCGTTCAGATCTGGCCCTAGCACACGGACGCCGACTTCGGAATTGACCCCCGTCGCGAGCATGTCAATTCGATTCTGAATCGGCTTAGTCCAAACATTTGCCCAACCAGGAACTTGAAGAGCCATATCCATTTCGGCAGCCAAAGTTTCGGAATCGTGTGGCCACAACCAGATGCGCTTTGCGAAATTCTCAGTCAACGATCGCGTGATCAGGTTATATTTCGGATGCGGATCAATAATTGGGAGTATGGAAACCGAGGGCATGACTTGATGATTCTCAGCTTGCTGCGGCTCGCTTTGGACCGCATGTCGTGCGGCCAAAACCTGATCCCAGCTTTGGGCAAGTGATTCATCGACAATTGCCTGACTTTCAAAAATCTCACTCAGAACAATTTGGGTCCAAGTCCCCGCGCTTCGTGCATAAAGCATGGCATTTTGGCGCGAGGCAAATGTGCGCTCATGACGAACTGCGATCGGTTTCAATCGAGTAACTAAGTCATCGTCCGGACCAAGTTCTCGTGACAACTCGTTCAGAAAGACCTGCCGAAGCTGCCAGCACGTTTCTCGTTGAATCGCATCGAAGTGCTTGAGGCCAGTGTCAACGATTTCACGAATCAAGGAGGCTTCGTCCGACGGCGGATCGATCAACCTGGCGTTGACCAAGGCAGCTAGAACGTCGGACGCATGCGCTTTGGCGTCAGATGGGTTTAGTCTTCGTCGCGGCCAAAATGCGTGCGACTGAAATTCGATCATGGAT
>JANOUN010000365.1:0-6504 GCA_031416875.1 Planctomycetota bacterium
ATCATCAGGTTCACCCACGACTGGTCTGTACTTTGGCCGTTCTCACTTTCTTCATCGCCATCTTCACTCGTCGCAGCAGCTCGATTGTCGGCAAGGAACGCGGGAAATGCCTGGCCCAGATCGGCCAACGTATAACTCTGCGATGGACATTGCTGCAGGTACTCAAATCCAAATGAGTTGAACGTGTCTTCACCGAGCAAAGCTGTCAAGGCGGGATACTCATCGCGAAGACATTCCAGCAGGCGAGCGTAATAGGCATTCGCATACACTTCGATGCGTCGCTGGCTACTCAGGGCTTTTGAAGGCAAAATCATGTCGTCGATCGACACGGCGTCCGAATGCAAAGCCTTTCGGGCTTCTGCTGATGCTGCTCCGGATTGCACTCCATCCGGATCCACGATCACCGCCTGCATCCACTGTTGAATGCCATGCAGCGACCGACCGGAACGCTTTTCTGTGGACTGTTTAGCGGATGGCATCATTCCACCTCGGCGACTGCGTAAAGTGCCGGCTGCGGAATTCCGGCGGTGCGGAGCGTCGGCCCATGTCGCTGTGTCCTGCTCGATGCTACGGGCATTGAAGGCTCTGACATCTGCGTGACCGGAACCTGAGCGGCCTGCAGCCAGGTCCTCGCCTTCAACACTTCTGCATGCACGACATCGAATTCCGGGATACTGGCATCCCATTCCAGCAGCGTCGATGCTCGAACGCCTCGCTGGTGAGCATAACGGAACAGTTCCCACACCGGATCGACTACCTGGCCGTCATGCGTGTCGATGCAATGCGTGCCGAGATTTGTATGACCCGCCGGGTGAAACTGCACGACGCGATCCACCGGGATGGAATCCAGATACTGCTTCGGATCAAAATCATGGTTCACGCTGGACACATAGACATTGTTCACGTCCAGCAGCAACTGGCAGCCAGTTTCCTCAGTCAGGTATTTGATGAATTCCCATTCTGTCATCGTCGAATCTCGAAACGTCACATAGGTGCTGGGATTCTCCATCACGAGCGGGCGTTCCAGAAGATCCTGCACGATTCGAATGCGTCGAACGATTTGGCACAAGTCCCGCAGGTGCACTCAAATTGATGGTGTCACGTCGGCAACTTCAACGGAGAAATTCGTACATCGACGCCCTGACAGAATGCCGCGTGGTCGGCGGAGGTGATGTTCAGATCGTGGCACCCGATGGCTGATGTGAGCGACTGGGTCCCGACAATCGAAGTCGGTGTGACGATGCGATAAGGCAGGTGATGCACGCGACCTGTTCTCAATCGCTGCTTTTGATCCGTGGCAAACAGCAGATAACGCTCCACCAGGAAATGTTCGAGCGTGCCTGGCTGCGCTGACATTGGTTCAGCGTCCGGCAAGGCAAGCGTCAATTCATACTGAGCAGCGGGGGATTCTTTTCGAAGACCCGTATACGTGATTCGTGCCGGTGTGGCGTTGTCATGATTGCCGTTCACGCGCAGCGACATGTCAGCCAGCTTGTATGGCAGATGCCAGAACGTGCGTGCCAGGTTGACTGCGAGTCGACTGTTGGCATCCAGTGAGAAGAACCAGACGCCGGCCACGCCGCGTTCATCGACGACGTAAGTGCGGACGTTGGTTTCCAGAAACCATGAAACTCCGGGCACCGACGGTGACCACCACGGTCGAACTCGTTCCATCGAAAACAGTACGACCCCCAGCCATGCACTGCCATTAAATTGCTGAATCCGAAGGCCACTCGGCAGTAACGGCTGTAATTTCTCCGCCGCCACGCCCCAATGCAGAAAGGTGAGCTTTGTCCAGCGCTGATAACCGGCGGTATCAGGATCTGATTCCGTTTCGCTCGAAATCATGAGAATGTTTCCTGAGATCAACGGGACGGTAGGCAGACTTCGCCGAAGTCTGCCTGCTTCAGTTCCAAAAACAAACCAAGAAAACAGCGATTTCAGCGAAATCGATCTACGCGAACGGGAGAATGCACATGCGGTCGATTCCTCAGGCTCTGATCGAATACGAATCTCCAAACGACGTCACAACCTGCGGAGGTCATCCCCAAACGTGCGTGCTCGATGAAGGCTTGATCAAGTAACCTGCTGCCGTCGTTTCGCAGCAGAGTAATCTGGTGGTTCGAAACGTAACTCATGGGCCCTCAAACGCAGAAAAGCTCACAGGAAAACCCCGTGAGCTTTTTAAGCGGAGAGAGGGGGATTCGAACCCCCGGACCCCATTTCTGGAGTCACATCATTAGCAATGATGCGCATTCGGCCACTCTGCCATCTCTCCCTGCGTTCATCGACAGCGACACATCATAATCGGTTCGCGATTAGACACAAGTTCAGCCCGTTTTGTGCCAATTGTCAGGAATTGCGTTCCACCCAGGAAGTGGAATTGCTTCAATTCGCCGCTACGCATTCGCTGAAAACTGTTCTGCGAATTCGAGCACGATCCCATCGACAATCTGCTTCAGGTCGGGCAGTGTGGCTTCCTTCAGAAATCGGTAGTTGCTGCGATTGAGTGATTCGCGGTTGCGGAGGGTGCCTTTGGTTGCGATTTCCAGAATATGCATGTCCGAGAAGGGACGGACCAGGACTTCCAGGCGGCTGTATTCGTTCTTAGCCGTGCCGCGGCCCAGTTTGATATCTTCGCGGCTGATTCGAGCGCCCCAGCCTTTTTCGTTGAGCACTGTATTGTAGTCGAAGCCGGGGAAATGGTCGCAGAGCTTCTGCAGACATCCTTCGATATGTTCCGTCAGATCACTGCGAAGCTGCGAATGGATCGTCCGCAGTTCTTCTTCAGTCGCGGCATCTGCTTCGGCAGACGCACTGTCGGCCATGCGTGCCTGTTGGCCGCGCTGAATGGCTCGTTGCAATCGTTCTTCAAAATCTGACATGAAGGAGGCTTTCCGGTGCCGCCACGAACGTGGATTGGGTAAACAGGATTTACAAAAGTCTTAACTGCCCTACAGCATATCCTGCCGGGGACGATTTCAACAGCGTTTCAGAAGTTCTGCGGACGATTTCGCGCCGCCGCGCTGTCGATGGCCTCCCCGGTCCGACGCTTTCAGAAGCGGACATTCCGGGCGACCGCCACAACCCCTCTATCAGAAACGGTCAGTCCCCGAGCCAGATCCTCGGCACGATCGACGCCGATCGAGACACCGTCCGGAATTCGAACACCCTTATCGATGATCGCGCGTTCGATGCGGCAGTTCCGCCCCACGTCGACGCCCTCAAACAGGATTGAATCGCGGACCGTCGCGAAACTATGCACCCGCACCCGAGGGGACAGCACGCAGCGTTCCACGGTGCCACCGGAAATGATTGACCCCGAACACACCAAACTGTCAACGGCACTTCCGACTCGCCGTGGGCTGTGGTCCTGATTATTGAACACAAACTTCGGAGGCGGCAGAGGCGGTTGCCATGTGCGAATCGGCCAATCTTCGTCGTACAAATTCAGTTGTGGCTGCACGGAAATCAAATCCATGTTCGCTTCGTAGTATGAATCCAGCGTTCCGACATCCCGCCAGTATGCGGGTTGACCGGTCTCATCGTCACGAAACGGCCATGCGATGATGTTCGAGGTATCAATGATCGATGGAATAATGTCTTGTCCAAAATCCCGATGGCTGCCCGGATCGTTCGCATCGACACAAAGGCGTTCGAACAGAAAATCCATGTTAAAGACATAGATCCCCATCGATGCCAGGCACATGTCGGGACGACCTGGCATCGGATCCGGATCTGATGGCTTTTCGCGAAATTGAATGATGCGTCGATCCTCATTGACCTGCATCACTCCGAATCGACGACCATCCTCCAGTGGCACCGGCAGACAGGCGATGCTGGCATCGGCTTTTGACGCGATGTGCGCGCAGATGAACAGCGAATAGTCCATCCGATAGACATGATCTCCGCTCAACACGACGATGTACTTCGGCTGCACTTTTTCGATCGTGTAGATATTCTGATAAATGGCGTCTGCAGTTCCCAGATACCAGTTTTCATCAATGCGTTGTTCGGGCGGACGCACATTCACAAATTCGCCAAGCTCGGTAGGCAGGAAATGCCATCCCAGTTCGATATGACGTTCCAGACTTGCGGCCTTATACTGTGTGACCACCAGAATCTTGCGGATTCCGCTGTTGAGGCAATTTGAAAGCGTAAAATCGATGATGCGGAAACATCCGCCAAACGGCACCGCCGGTTTACTGCGGTCACGCGTTAACGGGTCCAGCCGGGAGCCCTTCCCACCGGCCAGCACCACTGCCAGCACATTTTGCATTCTCGCGATCCTCCTTTAAGCCTGCGGAGTGTCGCGAATGACGATAGTTGGCTGCAAGTCTCCCGCCGTATTTCTGTCGCACGAATTGAATCAAGAGAAACTCTACGCCTAAAACTTGGAAAGCGTTTCGTCCAGATTCAGCAGGACGCGAGCCACCAGCGTCCATGCGGCGGCGTCCTGAGGAGTCGTCTCACCTGGCAGTTCCGGCAGCTTCGCCGCATCGCCCGTCGTCACTTCGCGAGGATTCAGCCAACCATCGGCAAGTCGCTGTCGCTGCAGTTTCAGCAGTGCAAGTACTTCGTCTCGTTCGGCGTCGGTGGGTGGTCGCGACGTGCACAGCAGAAACGCATACTCGGCCCGGGCAGGGTCATTAGTGGTGGCTTCCTTGAGGACTCGCAGTGCCAGGGCACGTGCGGCTTCGACGAAAATTGTTTCGTTCAATCCCGTCAATGCCGCCAGCGGTGTGTTCGACCGCGTGCGGCGCGCACATGAAAAATCGCCGTTCGGTGCATCGAAGTTCGACATCACCGGATCCGGCATCGAACGCTTGCGAAAACCATAGACTGTGCGACGATAACGCTCCGGACCAGTCGCCGCTGTCCAGTAGCCGGGATACGTGTAGTTGTAGTCGAGCACGTTTTGAGGGACGGGCGGGATGATTCCGGGCCCGCCGACCTTGTGGGTAATCAAACCCGACGCAGTCAGCGCAATGTCCCGCACGACCTCTGAGTCCGCACGGAAACGAGGCCCTCGCGCCAGCAGGCGATTGGCGGGATCGCGTTCCAGCAGTGCGGGTGGCTCCAGCGAGGATTGTTGATATGTGGCACTTGTCAGAATCGTGCGAATCAGATGCTTGCGACGCCAGCCGAGTTCCATGAAGTCCACCGCAAGCCAGTCGAGCAGTTCCCGATACTCCGGCACGGGGGCTCGCGTGCCGAAGTCTTCTGACGTTTCAACCAGCCCGGATCCGAAGATCGCCTGCCACGTCTGATTCACGGCCACGCGAGCCGTCAGCGGCGAACGACGATCCGCGAGCCACCGCGCGAATCCCAGCCGGTTCTGCGGAGCATGTTCCGGGAACGTATGGAAAGCTGCCGGGACATGCGGCTCGATCGCCTGCAGCGGCTGATCCCAGTTGCCGCGATCCAGCAGATGCGTCGCACGCACGTTGTTGGTTTCGCGTTCCGCCATGTGCAGAATTGAAGTCGCAGCCACTGGTTGTGATTTGAGTATGCCATCAATTTCATCATTGTTCGACTTCAATTCTGCGACAGATGTTCGCCACGCGGTGAATACTGCGGCGTTTTGTACTGTCGTTCGCTGTGCTTTCGGGACACGCAGCGCAAGTATTGCGGCATGATCCACGGTTGGTGCGGTTGGCGTTGCGGTCGTCGTGATACTGAAGCTAGCGCATCCCACCATGTCCCCCATGCGCCACACGACTTTCAATTGCGTCCCCACCGGGAATTCAAGCGGTTGTTCAAACTGGACGACTGCGACCCCCGGTTGATTCCGCAGGCCGATTCCGCGATCAGCAAACCACGAGTTCTCATCTTTACCATCGATCAGGTATGAGACCGGACCGGCGGATTTCTTGCCTTCGTCGGACTTCGAATCTGGCTGCGAAAAATCTGCTGTGGCGTTGACGAGTTTCTGCTTCTCCCATTCGGCGACGCCCGGTTTGCGGACCAGCACTTCCAGTTCCTGCACGACCCATGTGCCGGTGTTGCTTCGCCCCGGCCCGTTGTGAGGCAGATCGCGATGAGTCAGGACTTCCAGCTGCAATCCGGTCACGCCATGCAGTTCCGGCGCCGCAATCATGAAGATGTCGCTGCTGGTGTGGCCCTTCATCAACAGTGATTTGTCGGCTTCCTGAGTTGGGTGATTGAGTCCACTGATGCTGCCCATTTCAATGGCATCCAGCGGCTGCCATGCAACGAGTTTTGATTCCAGATCGCGGGCCCATGCCGACAGTTCTGCTTCCCAGTTCGGTCGTGCGCTGCGAATGCTTTCTTCCAGGGTCTCGACGCGAGTCCTGATCTCCGCGATCTGCTGCAGTTGCTCCTGCGTGTAGACCCACGACTGAGCCTCGTACGAATTGTTCAGGAACGCAAACATCCCGAAGTATTCGTCGTGGGTCAGCGGATCAAATTTATGTGTATGACATTGAGCACACTGGGTCGTCAGTCCCAGCACGGCTTTCCCAAGGCAGTCGATGCGGTCGA
>JANOUN010000366.1:0-8670 GCA_031416875.1 Planctomycetota bacterium
GCCAATGAGATCATCTGCTTTGCCATCGCCGTCACTTCGGCCTTTGGATTCGGAACCGCTGCAGCAGCTGCCGCGGCAGCTGCCGCTGCAGCCGCCAGGCGGATCGCTTCCTCTTCTTCTGATTCCCCATCCTCGCCGTGCGTGATATCGGCCGGTTTGCGCAAGTCTGACTCATCAGGTTTCTGATTCAGGACCACCATCAGTCCGGCCGTCAGCGCCAGCAGGACTGCGCCCACGATCGCATAGATCAGAATCGGATTCCGTTTGGCAGGTTGCGATGTCTCGGCGGCTTTCTTCGCTGCAGCTGCGTCATCGGACAATCGCGAGGGTTTGCGTGCGGTTTTTTTTTCGCCGGATTCCGTCACCTTGAAAATCGGAACCATGCATTTTTCATTGGCACATCGCACCGATTTTCCAACGGCGGATTTTGGCACAAAGCCCACCTGTTCGCACATCGGACAGATGACTTTGTGCAGACGCGTCTTGTCTGGTTTTTCGGTTGCCTGAATCGCCGTCTGAGTTGCCGCGGCATTGCCGATGCCAAAGGGATCGTCTTCATCGACTTTGGTTTTTGCACCAGCCGGTCCACTTGCCGGGCGCGCAGGAGATGTCGGCGATGGACTCGCTGGCTTCGAAGCCGAATGCGAGGTGGGGGCTGGCGGAGTTACGACTGGCTTTGCCCCCGGTCGATGTTTGGCCGGTCCAGCCTGCGGCTTCGGAGTATTCTTTGCACCTCGAGAACCATCCATTGCTGCGCCGCAGAATGGCAATCCACAGCATCGTCTTCAAGAACGGATTGACCGCAGGATGGACAAGTTGGAAGTGACATGGCGTTGGAAGTCAGCTTGTTTCAGGTTTCTGGAATGTCATGAGACGTCACAGCGACATCGCAGTCCGGTTGGCGTTGGAAGAAGTCTAATACACAACCGATCCATCCGCGAGTCGGTCCAATTCGCTGGAGTACAGGATTCTGGCTGCTGCGTGGGGGCATGTCTGAAAACGCCGGATGGACATTTCCGTCCGGCCATACTCACCCGAAAAACTCCCGAAAATACGCAACTCATCACAAAAACGATTGCCCTATTCCCCGTCAGCGGCACAGCGCCTAATAGCACTTGTTTTTAGGCATGTCGTCATTCGCTCCGCGAAAGAAACGCCGCTTTTGCAGAGCAAAAGGCGACACTCGACTACTTCCGAATGTAAACCAAGGACTACACTAGCCACTGGTTTTCTCAGTGTTTTCAGGAACAGTTACCGGTGGCTAGCGGGGTGCTGATTTAGTGATTTTTGGGGCTCATCATACCAACCCGAAGCGCCAGCGAGGAATTCAGCCGTTTCTGCCTCGCTGGCGCTTCGGGTTGGTATTAAATCAACACCCCGCTATCGCCATTCCGCTCATGATAGCCACACCACCCCTTATTTCTGACGCCGCCCATCCAGGCTCAGTTCCGCCTTTTCCGCGAACCGGGAGCAAAAAGCCCGGATGTGGACCGCACGCGGCCACGAGTGGTTCCTGAGGCTAAACATTTTGAGTCACGGACACTATAAATCCTTCAGGCGTACTAACACGAAGGTGTTGCAGACAAATTCCTGGGGATCAATATGGCGGGTGTTTCACTGCGACGGGCTCTGGTCGCTGAATTTCTGGGAACGTTTCTGCTGGTCTTTTTTGGCTGCGGTGCAGTTCATGCCGCCGTGCTGACGGGGGCTCAAAGCGGGTTGTGGCAGGTGGCGATTGTCTGGGGCGTGGCCATCATGCTGGCGATCTATGCGGTCGGGGCTGTCAGCGGAGCACACATTAATCCCGCCATGACGATTGCCAGTGCCGTCTGGCGCAAGTTTCCAACCGCTCATGTTGTGCCGTACATCGGGGCTCAGCTGGCTGGTGCCTTCATCGCGGCCGCGGCATTGTTCATCCTGTTCGAACCACACATCGCGGCCAGGGAAGCATCCAAAAGCGTCGTGCGCGGACAGCCCGGAAGTGAAATGACGGCAATGTGCTACGGGGAATATTACCCTGCCCCAGGATCGCTGGGCGACGGCGACGGACCGTACTCGTCCGAGGCTCACGCGAAACTCAACTCGCGGATGTCCCAGGGCCGGGCATTTCTGGCGGAAGTTCTGGGCACCATGATTCTGGCCTTCGTCGTCTTCGCTGTGACCGACGGACGTAATGCAGGATCGCCGGCCACTGGAACAGCTCCCGTCTTTATTGGACTGACCGTGGCCGCACTTATTTCGGTCATCGCACCGCTGACTCAGGCCTGCTTCAATCCCGCGCGGGATTTCGGACCACGCGTCTTTGCCAGCCTCGCAGGCTGGGGCTCGATCGCGCTGCCGGGATTCAGTGATCTCGGGTGGCTGACAGTTTATATTCTTGCACCGATTGTCGGGGCCGTGCTCGGTGGCGGTCTGTATGACTTCGCCATCCGACCGGCGCATCCTGCATCGACTGCAGAATGAACGGTTTCCGTCAGTTGGTCGACCGCTTCACTCCCGGTTTTGGACTGGCCGACTGATCGCACATTGCCACGAATGCAATCAACGGCGTCACGAAGATTCCGAACACACCGGCGAAGAGTGCTTTGATCGCGATAAAGCGGACGGTTTCAATCGCATCTCCGGCAAATAAGCCATACGCAGCGTACACCGGACCCGCGAGCAGCAGGATCCCGGCGAGTCCGAATTTTGCCGCTCGCAGCAGGACCGGGCCACTCATCAGTCGCACCCAACGCGGCATGTCACTCAGCGTTATTTGACTGGCAACACCGTGAGCCACCTGATATCGCACGATCGGCGTGGCGATCAGGCACGTGATAAACGGCAGAAAGAAGCACGTTCCCATGGAATCCGCCGCCGCACCTTTGTCGATCGCCCATGTCGCAACAGACGGATGTCCCCGGAACGTCAACACACCGAGGATCACATTCACAACAATGTTGATGAAGAACGGAATGATGGCCTGACCGATCACCAGATATCGAAATGCACCCGGCGGCAGGTTCATGGTAATTTTTCCGTGGCGAGTGAGCCCTCAAGTGACTTCATCATGGCGGCATTCTCAGGATCGGGCGGCACTGGCACGCCGAGTGAATCCAGAATGTATTTTTGAAAGAAGTAAATACGTTCCTCTCGAGCCCCGATCACTCCCGGATGCCGACTGCGCTCCAGACCCTTCTGCTGGGATGCATACACGTCTCGATCTTCATTGTGAACCTGCAGAGTCTTCGACTTTGCAAATCGCCACGCCAGCCAGGAAAGGAGACTGGCAAAGGGCCCGCGTCGAGTTCCCCGGATGGCAAAAAATCGCATGCGAATCCGCACGGTTGTGGGCGACGTCGGCATGTACATCAGGGCATAGTTGATCGTGTCCGTCGAGGCCAGCATTGTATTCGGGTAAATGTGTCGGTGCAGATATTTTGATGTCGGCTCGCTCCCCAGCCAGCGATTCAATCGAGCCTGCAGTTGCTCCAGCTTTGATGTCGCATCAAACGTCAACCCGGTGTAGCGCTGATCCAGCAGATGCTGGACGTTCTGTTCAGACGGCAGGACGTCGCCGAAAAATTTCTGATGCAGGGCCGTGACGTGATACGACTCCAGCAGACAGTGCCGATGCGAACAGATGTTTTCGTACGCCAGAAATCGTCCGCCTGAATTCCGGATCAGGAGGGGACGACCAAACAGATCCAGCGTCAGAAAGTCACCATCCTTCGGCAGTTCCGATTTCGCCGCGACAAACTGCCATGCGGGTCGAAACAGTTTTTCCAGTTCCAGCTGAAAGTGCTGCTCGGAACAATAATGTTCAGGCCGCAACAGGTGCCGCAGTGAATGCTGATGAATAAACATATGGAGCGATCGGAATTTCTGTGATGTGCGTCTTAGAGTGACATGCTCGCGGAGATCTTAACCTTGTTTGTGACCCGGCAGTGAGTCCTTTTTGAAAAAACTGACCTGCGTACATCAGCGAAATTCACGGCTGTTGCAGCATCGATTCACTGGCCAGCCGTGATTGACCGGCACGGCTGGCCAATTTGTGAAACAGCGCGATTCGCAGGGTGCGACTGACGTGCGCAAAAGTCGGGTTCGTGAGGACGTCTGAAGTTATCCGGGATTTGTTCCGTCGGCACGGATCGTGTGGCCGGAGCGGTTTGCCGCAACGCGGCACAATGTGAAAGCCTGGGGCATCGCCCCAGGAAACGGCAATATCGAACGTGGAAGCCCTGAAAGGGCGTGACAGGGTGCACGATCATTTCGCCCCTTTGGGGCTCTGGTCTTTCGTTTCGCAGGTTCCCAGGGCGTTGCCCTGGGCTTTCACATTGTGTGCCTTTGGCACAGAACGCTTTGCGAGCAGTTGGCACAGAGTGAATTCAGGAGCAACTCCAACGTCAATTGCGGGGCGTCCCACCCTTACATTCTCTATAGTCCAACAAACTGGCCTGCCGTGGCCCTGCGGGACGATCACTGTCCTGACTCTGGCGGGTTTGTTAGTGTTCGGGAATGAACGAAAATGACAAGACGATCAGCGAACCTCACTCGCAAACCGTGACTTTGGTCACGGACGAACCTGTGAAACGATCATCCGCGATTGCTCGAGCGGTCTATCTTCATGTGCCATTTTGTCTGCATCGCTGCGGCTACTGTGACTTCGCGCTGGTTGCAAATCGTGACCATTTGATTCCGCAGTACCTGCAGGCGCTGGACAATGAGTTGCAGGCCCATCGGCGGATTGTGGGCGATGTTGTGGAAGTCGATACAATTTTTGTCGGCGGTGGCACACCGACGCATTTATCACCGGACACGTTGCGGACACTCTTTGCCCTGATTCAGCGGCACTTTTGCCCGACTGCAAATGCCGAGATTTCTGTCGAAGCCAATCCGGATGGACTCGACGACGAACGCCTCGACGTGTTGCAGGAAAATGGTGTGAATCGGTTGAGTCTGGGCGTGCAGTCGTTTGACAATGCGGTACTCAAGACACTGGAACGTACTCACACAGGTGCGCAGGCCATTGAGACGGTGCGACGCTGTCAGCAAGGGATCTCCAATGTCAGTCTGGATCTGATTTTCGGAGTTCCCGGGCAAACGGCTGTGTCGTGGCGGCAAACGCTTGAAGTCGCGACATCGTTGCCGGTTCGGCACATTTCCACATATGGCCTGACCTTTGAAAAAGACACGCCGTTCTTTCGCCGCGAACAGCATGGACAGCTCAAGAGAGCGCCTGACGAGCTTGAACGACAGATGTATCTTGACGCGATCTCGCATCTGACAGACGCGGGCCTGCGGCATTACGAAGTATCAAATTTTGCTCAGCCAGATTTTGAGTGTCGGCATAACATGGTCTACTGGAATGCTGATGAATACTTCGCGTTCGGCCCAGGAGCTGCCAGTTATCTGGATGGTGTACGGCGCACAAACACCCGGAGCGTCGTACGCTGGCTGAAAGCCTGGCAGCAAAGTGAATCGGCGGTGGAAGATTCCGAAGAGCTGACGAACGCAGAAAAAGCCCGCGAAGCCGTCATGCTGGCACTGCGGATGCGTCAGGGCCTGCACGTTCCTGCGTTTGAAAAACGCTTCGGACTGCGTTTCGCGGAACTCGCCGGTGCTGCACTTCAACAGCATCTGGACGGCGGATTTCTGACGCAACAAGCCGATTATGTTTCGCTTACGACTGAAGGTCTGCTGATCGCAGATTCCATCATTTCGGACTTTTTGTAGAGGAATTCCCGGTCGGCGTTTCGCCCGCTCTATGCCGTATCTTTGAATACGTGCGTCCAGCATGCCAGATTTGTTGGAAAAACAAGACACTCCTTTCCTGCCCTTCGAATAGCGTCTGGCTTTCGGTATGATCCCCTGCCCCAGTTTCCGACCACCCTCTCGTCCGACTGAAACGCCGCAGGAATGGACGTTCGCAAAACACTTGGCTATGCCGACTCAGACCACTTCGTTTCTCCCGAGCAAATCGATCAGCTTGCGCGAAGTGAGTTGGCGTTCGCACTGCGATTGGCGCTGAAAGAGTGCGGTCAGCTGAGTGAAACACCGGGCAATGCCAGTTTTGAAGGAGCCTATGTTCTCCAGAAGGACGCGCAATCCCCTGCCGTTCCTGTCGTCTTTCTGGTGACAGCAAAGACAGAGGCAGCTGCCCGAAAGATCCATCAGTTTGTCTGGAACCAGAACCAGGCTCCGTTCCTGATCATCGAATCACCTTCAACTGTCCGACTCTATCCTGGCTTCAGTTTCGATCGCAACGACGACAAAGCACTGATCACAGCGGCAGCCGGAACCGCTGAGGTTCTGGAGAAACTGGCCGCGTTCAAAGCGGACTCCATTGATGACGGGACGATCTGGACTCAATGGGGTCAAGCCGTCCGGCCAGAACAACGAGTCGATGAAGCTCTGCTTCGCGACCTGCGGCAGCTGGACAAACGCTTGCAGGAACGCGAACACATGCCGCGGGCCGCATCACATGGTCTGATCGGTCGCTATGTCTATCTGAGCTACCTCCGGCATCGCGACATTCTGTCGGACAAGAAGCTGGCTAAATGGGACATCGCCCCCGATCAGCTGTTTTCCCGCAATGCCACTTTGAAAGCTTTTCGCCGAGTCAACGAGGAGTTGCAGAATTGGCTGAATGGCTCCGTATTCTCGATGGAGGAAGTCGCGGTCTCAAAGATTACGGCCGATCAGCTGAAACTGGTGGCTCGCGTCTTCGCAGGCGATTCGCCGGTTGGAGCAGACGCGATTCAGAACACATTGTTCGACGTCTACGACTTCTCGCACATTCCGATCGAAACGCTGTCCTGTGTCTACGAACAGTTCCTGCACGACGCCAAAGACTCTGACGGAACGTCACGAGGCAAAAAACTCGGAGCTTACTACACGCCGATCCCGCTGGCGGATTATGTCCTTTCTGAACTGGATCATCGCCGACCGCTGCACATCGGCATGAAGGTCCTCGATCCAGCCTGCGGATCGGGTGCCTTTCTGGTTCAGTGTTACCGCCGATTGATTGAACAGCAGCGACGAGAAGTCGGACGAGAACTGCGGACCGCCGAATTGCGAGACCTGCTGACTCGCCACATTTTCGGGATCGACCGCGACGACGATGCCTGTCGAGTGGCAGAGCTGAGCCTGATCATGACGCTGCTGGATTATGTTCAGCTACCGGATTTGGAAAGCACCAACTTCAAGCTCCCATCACTTCGCAATCAGAACATTTTTGAGGGCGATTTCTTCGATCCATCCGGTAGTGTGCCAGACTTTCTTCGTCAGCAGCAATTTGACTGGATCGTTGGGAATCCTCCATGGACGGAAATCAAAAAGAAGCCGGCTGACGATCACGAACACTTTGCCGCTTATCAGTGGATCACGTCTCACAGCAAGACTCATCCGGTCAGCGGAAATCAGATTGCCGAAGCCTTCGTTTGGAAAGCAGGAGAACACCTGACGACGGACGGCGTCTGCGGGCTGGTGTTGCCCGCGATGACGTGGTTCAAAAAGGAGGCCACCAGGTTTCGCAAGCAATTGTTTGCTCAGCGGCGAGTTTGGTGCCTGGCCAATTTTTCAAACATGGCCTACGTATTATTCGCAGGCCGATCGGAGCGACCAGCTTCGGTCGTGTTCTTTGAGGTCGAACTTCCGGAAGTCAAGCATGCCGTTCTGACATTTGCGCCGTTTGTGGCTGAACAAGTGGCGAATCGCCCGGAAAAACCGAACGGTCGCAAGGTAACGTGGAACATTGTTGTTGGAGCAAACGATGTTCGCGAAGTCGATAACGTCGATGCTTCCTCTGGCGAATCGCTGACATGGAAACTCGCGATGTGGGGAACATCGCGGGATCACAAATTGCTTCAAAAGCTTAAGACGAGGTTTGCAGGCCAGGAACTGAGTTCCCTTTGCGCAAGTCATTTCATCGGTCCGCACGAAGGTATTCAGCTCCGTAGTGCCGACGATGCCATCAACGAGGAACTGGAGTTTCATCCGGAGTTGGCTGGCCGCAATAAGCTGCTGATCAACACGCTTAGAGGGGCTGAGAGGCTGTTTGCTTTCCCGGAACGAAGCCTCTCTCCAATTTCGGAGAACGAATGCCACGTCAGGAAGGGACGAGCACAGCTTCCGATCGCTGTGTCCTCACCGCCGCACATCATCGTTGATGCATCGCGCCGCTTCGCCGTCTTCTCGGATCAATTCATTGCCATCCCGCCTCGCCACATCGGCATTGCCGGTACGAAAGCGAACGAATCGTTGCTGCGAATCCTGAGCCTTCTGCTGAGTTCGGACTTCTGCACCTATCATCAGTTTCTAACATCACCGCAGTGGGGGATCGATGCCACGCGAGCCGACCTTTCTGCGTTGCTTGGATTTCCAGTTCCGATCCTCGATCTTTCTTCCAATGAAACCCGGGACTGGTGCGACCTGCAGCAACAATTGGCGACGGAATCGGCCCGTCAGTTTGAGTCAGACCTTACTGCACCATCTCAGGACAGACTCTCGCAGCTCGTCGGCGAATTCAACGACCGTGTTTTCAAACTTCTTGGTCTCCGAAAAACAGAACGCTGGCTCGTGGAAGATTTTGTCCATGTGAATTTGGAGTTGAACAAGGGAAAGCTGTCACCGGAAGTCATTCGAACTCCCCGTAGCAATGAACAACAGGCTTACCTGTCCGCACTTCGC
>JANOUN010000367.1:0-6357 GCA_031416875.1 Planctomycetota bacterium
GCCTTTTCCGGTCAATCTGAAACTGCCAACTTTCAAGGAAGCGGACTGTCGCCGAGTCGGCTTGTCGGACCAAACGTCGATCCTGCGGTGGCGGCAACTCAGGTCACAGGAAACTATCCATCCGGAATCGGAACTCCCGAAAATCAAGCGCCCAACACAGGCATGCCGATGCCTTATTCTGCGCCACCGCAATTTGGCGGCACTCTCGGGACGGTAACCCAGGCCGGCGCATTGGTCGGCAACCCGAACGTGAATCCTGCGCCGTCAAATACCGGAACAATGGCGGGATCCTGGAATCCAAATTCGATGCCGCCGCAGAACGCGATTTCGTCGCAGTATCCAAACGCGAATCTCCAGTATCCTGCAAATCCAGGCCAGGCGAATTTCAGCAGTCAGCAACCAATCGCAGCCAACAATCCTGCGCCGCCGACGGCAAACACCGCACCAAATTCCGGGGGCGTGATTTCCGTGCGACCGAGTGGATCGTTTCAGCCACCGGTTCAGGGTGTGAGTTACGGTCAGCCGTTCGGCTTCGGTCAGGCTCCGATCGCATCTGCTGCGTACGAAAACAAAGGGAACGCTGTCGCGCCCGTGGCAACTGCGTCGTATGGCAACACAGCCATGGGCAACATGACCGGTCAAACCACAGCGAATTTGCCAGGTCAACAGAATTCAAACGTCAGCCAGCAGTATCCGCATGCCGGTCAGAACAATGCGCACGTCCAGGTTGACGGATTGAACGCCGGTCCCGGATCCCTGTTTCCTGTTGGTCAGGGAGCAGGCCATCAGGAGGGAACTCTGCGCATGGAAAATGTGAGCGCTCCCGGCAGCAACGCCGTGATCAACGGTGCCATGTACGGTCAGCCTGTCTCGACGTTGCCAGCTCAGGAATGGATGATGCAGCAGCAACAGAAAATCCAGCAGTTGAATGCACAACAGCAACCGCCAAATCAGAATGGTCAGGGATCCTCTGATCGGGGCTACAGCAATCCCCAGGACTCCGGCAACAGTGCGCCTGGTTCTCAGTTCGGAATGCCGAACGGAAATACGGGGATCACCGGAACCACCACCGCACCGCGTCCCGGCAATCCGGCTCCACCTGTCAACCCCCTGGCATCGTACGAGAACCAGCTGCGACAACTTGACAATCAATACAACAACACGCTCCAGCAACTTGACCGCAACGCCTCCTCCGCAGCGCCCCGCGCACCGTATTAAAGGCAGATTTCATCACATTCTCGCTTGTCCCGAGCCTGCCTTTACTTCCTTCAGTAATTGAACTGCGATCGATTGATCGACGCTTAGACTGACGACCGGATCACGGCCGCCATCTTTCGCATTGTCGGATCGATATGATTGAAGAACATGCGATAGCCTTCGCACAGATAGTTGAGTCCGGGTTCACCATCTGGAGTACTCAAAAATCTGTTTTTGGGACACTCGCCATTGCAGGCGAATCGAACTTCGCAGGAGCGGCAATAGAGTGGAAGGGCCGTCATCTTTGAGCTGCCAAAGTTTTTTTGAAACGGAAGATCAACAAGGGAATTTAACGATTTCAGGTCAATGTTGCCAAGCAGATGAGACGGTTTGACGAAGTGATCACAGCTATAGACATCACCATTGTGTTCGATGGCCAGCGACTGACCGCACTCCCGTCGAAAAATGCACAAAGAGGATTCCAATCCGGACCACATCGCGAGTGCTTCATCGAAGAGCTGAACAAAGACTTTGCCGACATCCTGTTGCAGCCATTCGTCAAAAACAGAAATCAGGAATTTGCCGAACTGATGTGGCAGGACGCTGCGACTGCTCACCGCTTCCCTGGCATTGTCCATTGAGAACGACTGAGGCAGTTCGTTTGCGACCATGGCCTCTGCGTGCCGTCCACAGTTCCGGCGCTCCACGATGGGAATCAACTGGATGTGCCGACATCCCTGATCCCTGAGGTAGCGATAAACCTCGGCACCATGATCCCCGTTGGCACGATGCACACAGACCAGCACGTTGAACGCGACACCCTGAGACTGGAGCAACTGGAGTGCCTTCAACACCGCGGGATGCGATGGCTGTCCCTGACGATTTACGCGATAGGCGTTGTGCAGCTCCGGAGGGCCATCGATTGACAAACCGACAAGGAAGTCGTTCTCGCGCAGGAAACGGCACCAGGATTCATCGAGCAGGAGTCCGTTTGTCTGAAGGCAGTTTTGAACGGTCAGGCCGGGACGCGCATATTGCTTTTGAAGGCGGATGGCATTCCGAAAAAAATCCAGTCCCAACAGGGTCGGTTCGCCACCCTGCCACACGAATTCGACGGCGCGAGCTTGCAGCGGCTGGCTTTCGATATATTGGCGAATAAAAGTTTCGAGGCGACTCTCCGACATCTGCCAGTGTGTGCCACGACCATACAAATCTTCTGTGTGCAGGTAGTAACAATAGTGGCAGTCCAGATTACAGATCGGCCCGATAGGTTTTGCCAGCAAATGAAACGGGCGCTCTGCCATTTGGATTTCCGATGTCAATGTGATTCAGTCAACTTGTGGCGATGGTTCCGATGAGTGGACCTGTGAGCACAGGTAACGTTGTCGCAATGTTCAGGATAAAGTCCGCCGAAACTCCGGTCCTGTCGCCCGTGGTTCCATCTTTGGCGGTGATCCTGACTCGGTAAACGGGTTTGGTCCGCGCGTTGACTCGCGTCCCGGGTTTGAGAGACAAGATCTTACCGGTAATCTGAAAAGCGTCTGCATCAGCACCGCTTTGTGAGAGAGTATTGGTTCCCTGTGAGTCGTCCTGCACCACAATGTCGGCAATCTTCAGGGCAGTCGTCGTGATCGTGTTTTCTGCAAGCGTTCTCACGGCATTTCTCAGCTGAATACCTGACGGACCATTATTCACGGGCTGCACCAAAACGGTTGTGCTCGCGATCGCACTGCCAAGGCCAGCTCCATCGGTGAGCTGAAATCTGATCGTACGATTCCCACCCACCGGATCCTGCGACGAATTCTCAAACGCCACGCGCCGCAGAATCGCACGCAACCCCGCGATTGTCACATCTGCATTAAATGTCACCAGCAGATTCTGAGTGCTTTTGACATAAGACCATGTTCCAACTGGAACACCGTTGAACAACACCAAACTGTTCTGCAGTGTGACTGCCCCAGTTGCCTGTGTTCGAGGAACGATGATCAGCCGATCCGAAGAATCAATAATCGCGGAACTTGAGACCCTAAGAACTGCACCATTGAAGTTGGCATCCTGATCTGAAACCGTGCCCAGCGGAGCGAGAATGACAGGCGGCCCGCCCTCGGTCCATATGACAGCACCTCCGGTCACAATCGCCGGCCGATATGTCACGTCAATGGCCAGCGTGTCCACTTCGGAAGTTGTGGGGACCAGCGCAGAAGCAGACCGAAGACTTACGCTGATCGCTCCCGTGAATCCCGCTGCGGCAGTCAGCTTCACGCCCCCGGACAGCAGAAAGGAATTCACGGACACCAGTGGTCCCCGCAGCCGGATCGACTGGGTTGAGAATCGCGTTACCGACACACCAGTTGGCAGAGTTGTGTTAAGCCGGACCGTCCCTGCCGAGGCTTGAATGTCAGCCACGATTCCTGCCGACGAAGCGAGATTCAGCCCGGAAGTCAGTTGCCGCATAACCAGCGTTCCTCCCGGCACCAGAGGTTGTGTGACACGGATGTGGTCGTTTCCTGCATGGCCCTCGACGACCATTCGCTGACCGACTCGAATCGTGTCATGAACGTTCGATCCGTCGAGTCGTTCGAAGTCCGAGACCGAATGCGTGATTCCAAACTTTATCATTCGCTGTGCTCGGCAGGGTGACTTCAATGTCACAAAAGGCTGCGCCAAATCCGGATTCAGATTGGACACAATTCCAAATGGGGTCACAAACGAAAGCGAATCGAATCCCTCATTGCGGCTTTCATAAATGAGATCCGTGATCTGTTCGGCCGCGGCTCCGACGTCATCAAAAATGTAAGTATCGTTTCCTGGCCCGCCCGACAGCGAGTTGCTGCCCGGGCCACCGGACAGCACATTAGTACCAGATCCCCCGACAAGTGTATCGTTACCGCTGTCACCATACAGATCGGCACGGGCATTCCCGTCCATCTGAATTCGGTCATTTCCTCCGTTGCCATGAATCATCACCAGAGTTGCACCGGGCAGCGTTCCCGCCGAGATGTCGTTCAGCCAGAATTCCAGTCTTGATCCGACGTTGCCACTGATGCGAATTCGTTCGCTGGATTCACTGCCGTTTGCGACCACCGAACCATCCGCTTGCCGGAGAGCAAGCAGGTGGAAAGAAATTGGTCTCAGAAACTCTGTTGTGAACTGTCCCTGTCCATCGACGTAGCGTGCTTCGCCGGTAATCAGATACTTCCCCGATGCAGCAAATGGGACACTCGAAATCTGCCAGCGCCCGGAGCTGTCTGCCGTGGCACGTCCCAGAAGAATTGCACTGGATTCCCGGGGCGACAACAGCGTCGCAAACAGGGTGATGGTCGCTCCGGGACGTGAGTCCGCGCCGGAGAACCTTGGGCGATTATCGACCGTGACTCGATCTGCAGAATTTGCTCCGGTATCGCTCGCGGAATTCAGCCGCAGTGACGCATTCAGTGAAAGCGACAGCGGTACAGGAACACTCCAATTGCCGGGTACATCACGAAATCGCAGGTATACGGTGTCGGGGCTTCCTGCGGCGAAATACTCGCTCCACGGCATATCAAGAAATGTGACCTCTGTCGCACTGTCAAATCGACCATCTGCTGCATCCAGCGGAATTCCTGTCCCGGGGCCTGCCGTGGGGCTGAAGATCAGTTCCGGTGTTCTGATCTCTGAGTTTCCGTATCCCCTATCTGTCACGGTCGCCGAAAAACGGATCGCGCGAGAACCGTCTGCTGCTGCAGGAGCCGGAGTCGCCCTCACAAGTGTGGCAATTGGTGCAAAACGGTCTGAGGGTTTGAGCTGTTCCATTCGCGCGGCCATCATGTCCCGGACCGTTGCCCAGGCTGGATTCGCTGCCAGATTGTTGAGTTCGAATGGATCGTTCACCAGATCGAACAGGAAGACAGATCCATCGGTTCGTGCTGCATAGACCCAGTCCATGTTGCGGACCGCCCACTCCTCCACGAATGACTGAAGTCTCGCATCGACCTTCCAGTGATGAATCAGGAAATCCGGGCGGACAGAAGCGGTCGCAGATGTCATCAGGGGTGCCAGGTTTTTCCCATCCAGATTTGCCGGCGCGATTGCGCCGGACATCCGAGCAATGGTGGGAGCAATGTCTGCGTTGAGAACGATTGCTCTCGACGTGCTGTGAGTCGCTTGTCGGCCGTCCCAGACAATCAGCGGCACCCTGATCGCTTCATCGTAGAACACTCGTTTGTCTCGCAACCCATGTTCGCCGCGAAGGATTCCGTTGTCACCTGTGAAAATAATCACCGTATTGTCCAGCGCCGCAGCCGCCCTCAGGTGAAGATATTGGTTTTGAATCGATTCATCCACGGCAAGGAGCGACTCGAGTGCCCTCCGTCGCGACAGATCAATGGATTCAATCGTGTCGGCATCGAACGGTCGTGTTCCGGATTCAGAAAGATTGAGAATGACGGCGGATGGAACGGCAGCACGTCATTGTACTGGCCAAAATGTCGTGGAGCCGGAGTGTATGGATTGTGCGCCGCGAGAGGTGCCATGTAGGCAAAGAACGGCGAATCGGCAGCGAGCGCTGCATCCACAAATGCAGTCAGGAGTTGGCGCTGTTCCAGACGTTCTGACATCAACAGTGCGGAAATGCACTGAGAGTAATCAGATCGACACCACCTACGCGTTTGTTTCGTTCGATTCATCACAAGAACACCGTGTTGCCGGGAAGGACATAGATGTGTGTGCCACTCCGTAATAGGCCATCCTTGGTACATAAGCAATTACCGTACCGCGCTGGTTGTGACGTCCAACGTAATGGTCGTTGATTGAGCTGCCCTTTGGGCAAAGTTGCTGAGCATGCGGAACAAAAAAAACTGATGAGCGGTTCGGAATCAATTGTTTGACGACAATTCTGTTTCGGACACAGAGCGTTTTCCGCACACTCCGTGTCAATTTCTGTCACACATTGTGACTGAGTCGGCAGCGCAGCAATCTTCATTCTTGATCAATCAGGATCCAGCGTTTCGCCTGCGCCTGCGGCTCGCCGTTAAACGAATTCTCTGACTCTTTGAATTGAAACGACAGTCCCCTCGCGCCAGTGGACTGTGGATTTAGTGATTTTTGGGGCTCATGATCATACCAACCCGAAGCGCCAGCGAGGAATTCAGCCGTTTGTGCCTCGCTGACGCTTCGGGTTGG
>JANOUN010000368.1:0-20266 GCA_031416875.1 Planctomycetota bacterium
ACCTGGTGCGGCGACTATCCCGGCTTCGCACAGTTGGATCTGGAGAACAGTCATCCCGGTGTGACAGCGATGTTCGTGAATACGTGCGGCGGCGACCAGAATCCGCTGCCTCGACGTGAGGTCGAGCTATGTGAGAAATACGGGCACATGCTGGCCGTTGCGGTGGAAGAGGTCCTTGCGAGGCCACTGAAGCCGGTGTCGCCCGGCCTGAAGTTGGCGTTCGAGATGGTTGATCTGCAGTATCTCAATGTCGTATCGCGGGAAGAACTGACGGCGTTAGTTGAGGACAGCAACGCCTTGAAAGCTCGGTGGGCGAAACGACTGCTGGCAAAGCTGGATGCTGGTGATCAGTTTCCATCGGAGTATCCGTATCCGATTCACGCCTGGCAGCTCGGCAGCGAGATGCTCCTGATCGGCATGGGTGCGGAAACGGTAGTTGATTACGCACTGCGATTCAAAGCAGAGTTTGGTGAAGGCACGTGGGTTCTTGGTTACGCCGACGACATGATTTCCTACATCCCGTCGCGCCGAGTCTGGGACGAAGGTGGCTACGAAGGCGGCTCAAACCTGTACGAATACGGCCGTCCCGCCTTCCGCTGGTCCGGTGACATTGAGGACCGTATCGCGGCCACGGTGCAAAAACTCGTAAAGCAGGTTCGCGAGTAGTTGGACGGCAAGTCTCTTCTCCCCCGAGGTCAGCGGCGATATAGTTTTAATCGTTTAACGGCAAGCCGCAGGCGTCGTTGCTGCGTTTCGCCTGCGCCTGCGGCTCGACGTTAAACGAAAATATCGATCCGCAGGACGCAGCCGCTATTGACCAATACTGTTGATTGGCCACTCATGTGACTTCAGTACGCATTCGTGTTCATTCATGTCCATTCGTGGTTAGATACTTTTGAATAAATAACTGGCTGCTCTGTCGATCTGGGCCAGATCGATCTACTGTGGGCTGACCTGGCTCAGGTCAGCTTCTTATCCCGTTTCCAGAATCTCTCGCAATTTCGCCAACCCTCGCCGCAACAGCTCTGCCACCGCAGGGACTGTGCGTCTACAAATAGCCACGGTACGGCTGAAGATACCTCGTTTTTGTACCTCGTTTAACCGCGTGCCCATCGGGCCGCGTCCCGCTGGCTGGATTCCAACGCGCGGGGCGTTGCCCACGCGGTTAAACGAAATGTGCCATCCGCAACCGCGCGCGGTCTACGCGTTCTAAGCCACTTCCCAGCCCGCGCGATATTCCTTGTGGATCAGCTTAGCCGCTTCGGGTACGTTCGTTACCACGAGCTTCTCAGCATCCCAATCGAGAGCCTTGCCGAGACGATATGCCACGTTGCCGAGCAGGACCGTTTCGGTCAGCGCACCGGAGTAGTCGAAGTTGCAGGTGGTCGGCGAACCGTCTTTGCAGGCTTTGATCCATTCTGCATGATGGCCGATTGAGTTCGGAATCGTTTCCGCTGGCGGTTTGAAGTCGTTGAACTTGTCACCTGGAAACAGCTTGTACTTGCTGTAATCGGCGAACATCATGCCGTCCGTCCCGACAAACATGACACCGTTGGCAGGCACGGTCTGGCCGTTGACCTTCTTTGGAATCAGGTCGCCGTCGTACCAGGTAAGTTTGCAGGCAGGCATCGTGCCTCGGGCAGGAAAGTCGTATTTGACGATCAGGCCAAGCGGACACGTCTCAGGATGGACCGGAGGGCCTTCCGCTTCACAGCGCGTGGGATGACGAAGTTCGAGAGCCCAGAATGGCAAGTCCATATAGTGGCAGGCCATGTCGCCCAGCGTTCCCTGACCGAAATCCCACCAGCGACGCCAGTTGGCCGGGTGATACATGCCGTTCGCATAGGGCCGTTCAGGAGCTGGTCCGAGCCATAGATTCCAGTCCAGATTTGCCGGAACCGGATCACCTTTCGCAGGCCGCTCGCCGCCGCCCCAGCCCTTCCCGACCCACACATGCGCCTCTGTCACATCGCCAATCACGCCTGCTCTGATGATTTCGACAACTCGGCGATAGTTGTTTTCGGCGTGGATCTGAGTCCCCAATTGAGTCGCCACGCCTTTTTCAGCGGCAGCTTTCGCAATGAGCCTGGCTTCAAACACGGTATGAGTCAGCGGCTTTTCGCAATACACATGCTTGCCTGCTCGAATCGCACGGATCGAGGCGGGAGCGTGATGATGATCGGTGGTACCGATGACCACCGCGTCAATCTTATCGCCTTCAGCCTCGATCATTTCGCGATAGTCGGCGTAGCAGCGTGGTTCGAGGTGGTTTTTTTCGATCAGCATCGCCTTCGCTTTGTCGAGGTAACTGGAATCGACATCCACGATGGCGACGATGTTTTCGCTCATCACGCCGGCCACATCTTCAGCCGCGCGATTCGCTGTGCCGATGCAGGCGATGTTGAGCTTTTCCAGCAGACTGCGAGAAGGCTTCGCGCCAGCTTCTGACACAAACAGAGACGAAGACAATGCGGCGGCAGACCCGGCAGCGGTGGTCTGCAGAAACGAACGGCGGTTTTGAGCTGGCGTAAGTGCCATGGCGGGAACCTTTCAGGAAAAGGTCGGGAATGAGGTGAGCAGACAGCGGAACAGACGCCGCAGGATAAACCGCAGCGGGCAGAAAAGACAACGATCAGCAGCAGACTTTCTCTGAGGCAAGCGGCAGAAATGAATCTACCGTAGCTGAATTCTCAAGAATTCAGTCCTCTCGCTCGAACAACTGAATTCTTGCGAATTCAGCTACAACTTTGGTAAGAAACTTCCTGCCGCTCGCTTGACCTCAGAGAAGAGCAGCCTGGAATGGCGGGTGGCGAAAGGGAACGTCACGGCTGGCCAGTCATTGACGATGGGCCACTCGTAGGGTGTGACAAGCAACGCGCAGGCACACCGCATCCCCGGTCTGGTGTACCTGCGCTGCCACTTGTCACACCCTGCAAATTTACAAATTAGTCAGCCGTGAAAGGCACGCGCAGGAAGTTGACGCTGGCCCGGCAGGACAGTATGGTGTTTCAGCGGGTATTCCTGAGGCCACCTCTTGAGACAGGGCAACAGGCTTTGACGAGGATGCCTCATCACACGAAAGCCAAACTTGTCAGATTCTGATGTCCTGATCGTTGGCCAGGGTTTAGCGGGTTCGTGCATCGCATGGTCACTCCACTGGGCAGGTCGCCAGGTGATGATCGTGGACCGCGGCGAGGCGAGCACAGCATCGCGCATCGCCGCCGGTCTAATCACCACCGTCACAGGCCGGCGGATGGCCCCCGCGCAGGGATACGAAGAAAGCTACCGACACGCTGTGGCATTTTATCGCCGTATCGAACGCGAATTGAATTGTCAGTTCCTTGAAGAGAAACCGGCGATCCGGCAATTCGTGAGCGACGACGAACAAAACGTTTTCGAAAAGAAACTCCGCGGGTCCGACGTTTGTTTTGCCGCTCTCAAAGATGAAGCGGGCAGAGTCACCGGCATCGAGATGCGCGACGCGGCGCGGCTGAACGTGCCGCGATTCCTTGATCAGACTCGACAGTATTTCTCGTCGCTCGGACTGTACCGGCTGGCGGACCTGAATCCGGACACGGACATCGTGATCGATGAAAGCGGAGTCGTCGTTGCGAGGCTTGAAGTTCGCAGTGCATCTGTTGTCTGGTGCCGGGGTTATCAGGCCAAACGGAACCGGTGGTTTCCGACAATTCCCGATGGGCCGGCGAAAGGCGAAATTCTGCGTGTGCGATTTTCGAACTACAGGGAAGACCGAGTCGTGCATAAAGGCATCTGGCTTGTGCCCGATGGGTTCAAAGCTGACGAAGCGTTTTTTCTTCTCGGAGCGACGTACGACAGAGTCAACCTGAACAACGAACCCACGACGGCCGGGCGGGAAGAACTCCTAATTGGTCTGAAACAAATCACTGCAGAAACACCGACCGTCATTGATCACGTGGCCGCCGTTCGCGCGGGAATGAAGCGACGCAGGCCAATCATTGGTCCGCATCCCGACAGCGATCGCGTGTTTGTGCTGAACGGACTTGGTTCCCGCGGTGCATTGTTGGCACCAGTCGCGGCTCAGGCATTGACCGATCTGATGACTGGTGCACCGATCCGCAGCGATCTGCACGAACTGATCGACATTCTGCCAGGGAAGTCGCCCAAGGAACCAGCAGCCAGGAACACGAGTCGTCCCAGGTCGCTGACGCAGCTCGCGCACAACGTGATCCGCAGACTCGTGCAGCCGGGCGACACCGTGATTGATGCCACGGCAGGCAACGGCAACGACACTCAAATGCTGGCGACGCTCGTGGGAGCCGCCGGCCGCACGATCGCGATTGACATCCAGCAGTCAGCGATCGACAGCACGTCAAACCGCCTGGCCAAAGCCGGACTCACTGCGGACCTGCGGCTCGGCGATCATGCCTGTGAACTGAAGATGCTGCAGACATCCGGATTTTGCGTCAAAGCGGTCATGTTCAATCTGGGATATTTACCCGGCAGCGACAAACAAATCACGACTCTGTCAACATCGACGCGCTCCGCGATCCAGTCCGCGTGTGAAATGCTCTTGCCTGGCGGAGCCATTACAATCATCGCTTACCGAGGCCATGCTGGAGGACTTGAAGAAGCAACGACCGTGGAACAATGGCTCGCCGAATTGCCGGCCGAGCGCTTCGCAACATCCCGCATCGAAGGAGATCCGGCTCAAGCCACATCCCCGGTGCTGTTCGTCGTGCGGAATGCGAATCGCGGAGCGACAACTTCCCGGCAGTCCGTACCTATAATCTCCGAGTCCTCCCCTCCGACTTAACAGAAATTCCCTGCCATGTATCGAGCCACTCGCATCATCACGTCCATCATCACAACCTGCCACGATCGCCGGACTGGCGAACCATATTATCCGCCAGGAAAGCCGAAGATGATGAGTTTCAGAATAGAAACTGTGTTCCGAAGAACCGATGATGCCTGCTGAGCCGATTCTCTGAGTGGCGAGTCGGCATTCACTTTCAATTTCAGGCCGTTGAGTTTTCATGACCAGCAAACAAGTATTCGAATTCGAAATCACCGCCGATGTTGTCATTGTCACTCCCCACGGTTCTTTCATGGAGTTCAGGGACATCGACATTCGCAATGCCTACAACGAGTCGTACAGGCTGTTGAATGAACCCGGAATGCGCCATTTGCTGATGGATTTTTCTCAGTTTGAATATTTTGGTTCGACCTTCGTCGGCATTCTTGTTCGACTCGCCAGGAAAGCCCGCAGTAACAAGGGCGAGGCCGCATTGTGTCACCTGTCCAGCAACATGCGCGACATGATGAAGACACTGATGCTGCTCGAAAACTCAAAGATCGACTTCGCATTCACCTCCTTTCCGACCCGCGAAGCCGCGCTTCAGCGACTGGCAGAATTCAGCAAGCTGTTGACAGAAACATAGTTCGACTGTCCCATTTTGTTTGTAGTCCCGCCTTTAGGCGGAAATTCAGCCTGCCAAACCATGAACATTCACCCCCTTTTCCGGCTAAAGCCGGAACTACAAGCAGGCTTTAAAAAAGGGGTCAGGAACCAATAGTGCGGAGCACCCTTTGGGCCATTTGGCTATTGGTTCCTGACCCATTTTTAAAGCGCGCCCAAAAATCAGCATACTGATCGGGATAGAATTCTGACATGAAATCCGGCTTGAAAACGGGAGATGCGGGCCAGCTCAGCTGGGTGGTCGATGCCTCAATGATTATTACGCTGGGAGGCGATTCGCGAGCCACCGTGTTCTCCACTCCGAACATGATTCTGCTGATGGAACGTGCAGCGCGTGAAGCGCTGCGGCCATTTTTGGAATCAGGCGAAGAATCGGTTGGGATCGAAGTCAACATCCAGCACCTCGGCGGTGCGGGCCTGGGAACCACGGTCGTCGGAGTGGCCAGAGTGACCATGATCGATGGCCGCCGAGTCAGTTTTGAGATCGAGGCTTATGCCGGAGATCGGTTGATTGGGAAGGGCACACATTCCCGCGCAATCGTCTCTTTAAGTCGTCTCATTGAAAATCTTGCTGGGCTGTCGCATGACGAAGGACGAGCGATGAATCTCGCGGCAAGTACGGGACCGTTACCAACCTTCGAGACTCTGCTGGTGGACGTATCCCACCGCATCGCCACGGTGACGCTCAATCGTCCGAAATCTTTGAATGCGGTCAACGTCCAGATGACCAGCGATATCGAGCAGACTGTGGCATGGCTCGCTGGCCATCCGCAGGAAGTTCGGGTCGTGCTGCTGACCGGTGCCGGCGCTGCGTTCTGTGCGGGCGACGATGTGAAGGAACTGAGATCGCTTCCGCTGGCCACAGCTCGTACGCTCAGTCATCGTCAGGCGGAAATGTACCTTGCCTTCGAACGCCTGCCGCAGCCTGTCATCGCACTTGTGAATGGTGATGCGTTCGGAGCAGGCTGCGTGGCAGCCTATTCTGCCGACCTCAGAATCGCCGGTCATGCCGCGCGGTTTGCCATGCCCGAAATCCGGCTCGGCTGGCCACCCGGTTACGGGATCGCTCAACTGACCGCACTGGTCGGAAAATCACGAGCCCTGGAAATGTGTCTGATGGGGGAACTGATCACGGCCCCAAAAGCTTTGGAATGGGGACTCGTCAGCGAAGTCGTCCCCGGCAGTGCCTTGCTGAAACGCGGTCGTCAGCTGGCGGAGAGAATGCTGCAGATGCCCGCCGTCGCATTGCGTGAAACCAAACGTCTCGTTCACCTTGATGAAGGTTCCCAGCCCAAGGTGGCACACCGAGCCGACACCGAAGCCTACCTGCGATGCCTTGAGTTGCCGGACGCGCAGGAAGGTCTGAAAGCCTTTTCTGAAAAGCGCTCGCCGAAGTTTACAGGCCAGTAATTCATGGCCGTCCCGGATCGTGTTCTGGCAGCTTTCACCGAAATCCACGACCTCACTCCCTCAGGCAGGCAATCTGCATGGCGGCTGACGACGTTGGCGTGTTGGCAGTTTTTTATTCCACACTTTTCGCAAACGTCCAAACGTCTTTGATCGGAATCGCAAGCGTTGATTCTCTGGCGCGGCGGGCGATGTTGATCGCGATGAGGTGACCGTCGAAGTCGAATAACGGGCCTCCGCAGGCGGTTGGTTCGAGGGCGATGGCGTGCTGCAGAACCGACTGAAATCCACTGCGCCGCCGACTCACCCGCCCCGTGCGGCCGTCCAGAAACTCCGTCTTTTCAAACTGCTGTCCGGGATCGTGCTGCAGCTGTGCCTGCACGCTGAATTGTTTCATCGTGCGTTCGGCGTCGATCGATATCCAGTCACCTGGCTGCCTGGCGAGAAGCAGATCGCCTACGGCTGTCAGTGAAGTCACAGCCGTGCCGTCAATCCGGCTTAACTCGTCGCCGACCTGCAGTCCTGCCAGGACCGCGCTGCCGTTCGGTGACAACTCCGTAATCTGAACACGATCGGCGTTTGCCTGCATGGTCGCTCCAAATCGCGCGGGCAGATCTGGCTCGTGATATCCGACTCGGCCAATCATCCCGACTGCAGAAACGTCCGTCCGACTGGTCGCCGCAAAGACAATCTGGCTGTGAAACAGTTCCGCACTCTGCAGCTCGGGATACGCAGCGTTTACGGACTTTCCGGCTTCGTAAGGGCGCGCCAGTTTCAAAATGGCAAGATCGAGCGTCCGATCAGATTTGCTCAACGTCGCGGCGATCATCGAGCCGTCCGAAAACAGACATTCCAGAGCGTTGTACGGAACGATCTCGCTCAATTTCGTGACGACATGAGACTCGTCGAGCACTGTGCCGAGGACGCGAACGGATGATTCTCCGTTGTCATCGCGGCCTTGTATTGCGACCGTCGCCCGAGATGCAGCCGTGACAACCTTTGGTGAGGCCGTCAACTCCTTTGACATCAACCTCGAACCCGAACTCGCACCAGCGTGCTGCGTCAGCGTCTGCCAGTGCGCCGATTTTTCAAACGCTCCGCGAATCGCGGTCACCGCGACATGGCCATTCGATTCAGCTCCCACACCGATTTGACGATGCAGCCCGATCAGTTCACCTTGGCTGTTCACTAACGGCCCGCCGGAATCGCCGCTGGTCAGAGTGCATGATGTTTTCACTGCCGACTGGTCCACAGCAAGAATCTCACCCAGGCGAATGACGGGTCCCTTGCCATCTGGCTCCCGCGCGGGGAAACCGCCAGCCATGACGACTTCGCCAACCACGCTGTCATCGACGACTGGCAAAGGCACAATGCTCCATTCGACATCCGTCAGAGATGCGACGTCCATCACCAGCAGGGCAACATCCGCCTGCTCATCGACCACGACACGCTTCGCTTCGCACGTCGTTCCATTTGCAAAGACCACCGTCGCTGTGTCCGAGCCCGGCTTCAGGCCATGCGCCACAGTGAGTATCAGTCCGCTTTTGGAGACGATTACCCCGGAGGACATATCCGATCCGCTTCGCACACGGACTGTTGCCATTTCCAGGTTCTGACAGATCTCCGTCACACGCTGCTGGGCAGGATTCTTCAGTTCGTCGGCGGCACCGCACTGCGATACCACGGCTGCAAAAACGACGACCATGAACACGCACTCCAAAACGGATCGCCGCCCATTCGTTCGAATGTGCGTGGCAGCATCGATTCGTGGCGATAATTTCTGTATCATCGAAAAGCTTTTTGATGTTTTATAGAATAGTTGCCGATGGCCAGGAGTCTGTCTGAATACCGCTGTTCTTGTGAGCGGCAAGGCGCTAGCTGCCGGTTTTTGCAGGCGAATTACCCGCGGCTAGCGCCTTGCGGCTCACGATTTTGGTGTATCGGGACAGACTCCTGGTGGTCTGTTGATGTAATCGTAGGGTGCGTGAAACGGAGCGCAACGCACCAATTTGGGAGAGAGAAACTGGTGTGTTCCGCTGGCGCTGCACACACCCTACCTGGAGCACTAAATCAACACCCCCGTTGGCACCATTCCGCTGAAGCATCGGTAACACTCATCCTACTCATTCGCCGACAATCCGTCATTCTACTCAGGAGTCCTCCGCTATGCCGCAGTTTTCTGTTCCTTCCCGTCGACAGATGCTGGCCGCTGCCGCATTCACCGCTTTTGCAGCCACGGTTGTCCGTCGATCGCACGCGACAAATGAGCCACAGGCTGCTGATGACAACGACTCCCATCCGTGGATTGACGCACATTCGCACATCTGGTGCACGGATCTGACAAAGTATCCGCTGCGGGACAATCAGACCGTCGATGTGCTTGAGCCTCGCAGTTTTACAGATGAAGAACTGATGGCCATCGCGATGCCGCAGGGTGTCGGCCGTGTGGTGCTGATTCAGCACTATCCGCATCACGGTTACGACAACTCGTACCTCATTGATACATGGAAGAAACATCCGGATCGGTTTCGGATCGTCGGACAAATTGATTCGGCTCAACCCCACGTCGATCGACTCATGCGTGACATGCTGCAGACCGGCGTCACTGGATTTCGCATCGGACCGCGGGACGATCAACCGGACTGGCTGGCCGGTGACGGCATGAAACTGATGTGGAAGACGGCCGCTGAGACACGCCAGTCGATGTGCTGTCTGATCGGTCCTTCGAATATCGCGGAGACTGCTGAGTGGTGCGCGAAGTATCCTGAGACACCCGTCGTGATCGATCACTTCGCCCGCATCGGCGGCGATGGCACAATTCGCGACAAGGATGTTCAGAATCTGTGCAACCTGGCAAAACACAAGCTCGTGCGCATTAAGATCTCAGCGTACTACGCATTCGGAAAAAAGCAGCAGCCGTATCTCGATCTGGTGCCGATGATCAAAAGCCTGTTCGACGCCTTCGGCCCCGAGCGCCTGATGTGGGCCAGCGACTGTCCGTATCAACTCGCCGCTCCGAATACCTACGCAGCGTCAATCGCCCTTGTGCACGATCATCTGGACTTCGTTTCGGCCGAAGATCGCCGCAAACTGTTACGCACGACAGCCGAATTCACATTCTTCTTCACAGTCAAGAAGTAGATCCTTTCTGCCGTAAAGGATTTTGGCCGCCGTGTGCCAACGGTGAAACAAATTGAGGTGCTGCAGGTTTCACGGACAGCGGATTCTCTTATTCCGAGCCCATTGAAGGGAGATCAGAATGTCGGTTCATCGACAAATGAAGTGCGCGGCTTAGAAATCGCGTTCTATCCAATGAGAGCGAAACTGGGGAGAAGGAGGATATAGAAATTGGCGGTGAAGCGTTTCAGCCCGAAGGGCTTCAAGAGATTAACCGGTGGTCAGCGCAGTGCCACCACCGGATATTTTCAACACACAACCGCATCCCAGAGGGATGCCAGAATGCTTCGCACGAGCTTTCAATGTCCACAATTCTGACATGTCTTGCATCCCTTCGGGATGCAATTCTGGAATCTCTATGACCGGTGGTGGCGCTACGCTGACCACCGGCTAATTTCTGGTGTCCCTCCGGGACGAAGCACACTTGAAAACGAACGCTCAGTCGATAAACACGCTGCGTCATTCTCCAGAACGTCATTTTCCGCGGCGCACTTCATTTGTCGTTGAACCGTTTGTTATCACCATCCTGCCGGAACAAAACCCGGATAATTCAATGCCCCTTGTGAACCCGACTTTTGCGCATGCCCGTGTCACTCTGCAGCTGATTCGTCAGCCATATTGCAAGTAACTCGTGTGCCCGATCAATTTTGGAATGGCCTTTCGTGGGAGCGACCAGCAGTTCGACGGGGATCACAGCATCGGGCTTGTCAGGTTGTGCTGCCGCACGGACGACCTCGCGTGTAAAAGCGATGGCGTCGTCGGTGTTGACTCGTGCGTCGTTGTTGCCGATGCTCAGGCAGAATCGGGCGAGACATCTGGCCTTTTTTCCGGCGAGGATTTGAGATTCTGAACCAGATCGCGCCGGGCGGCTTCATCAGCACACGGCTGGCCAGTTTGTCAGTATACCGTAGGGTGTGTGAAGCGGAGCGCAACACACCACTGCGGATCCGCCTGCAACCATGGTGCGTTGCGCTTCGCTTCACGCACCCTACAGGAATCGCAGAATCATAAACTGGCCAGCCGTGTTCATCAGCACCCGCTTCCTTGCGAGGCATAAAAAAAGTATCGTACCTTTTTATCGCACTGCCAGGGAATCGTCGCTGTTGGCGGTCCGCGGAGGATTCTGAACGTGGGGATAGTCGATTGGCTGGTGATCGCCGCGTACGGCTGTGTGTTTGTGGGCGTCGGGGCGTTCTACTCGCGACAGAATCAAACAGCGGACGACTTTCTGCTGGGAGGTCGCAACATGTCGCCAATCGCGGTCGGGCTGTCGCTGTTCGCCACACTCGTCAGCACCCTGTCCTATCTCGGCAACCCTGGCGAGATGATTGCTCACGGCCCGATGATGACGACTCAAATCATGGCTCATCCATTGATCTTCGTAATCGTGGGCTACGGACTGATTCCTCTGCTGATGCGGCAGCCGGTGACAAGTGCTTACGAGATCCTCGAAGCCCGTCTGGGCACGAGCATTCGCCTTGCCGGGGCGGCTGTGTTCCTGCTGCTGCGGCTGGGGTGGATGGCGACGATTCTGTACGCGACGAGCCGAGTCGTTCTTGTTCCGCTGCTCGGGATCCATCCAGGGTGGACGCCCTGGTTGTGTGTCGCGCTGGCAGTCGTGACGGCGCTGTATTCGTCTGCAGGGGGGATCAAGGCGGTCGTGATGACAGACGTTATTCAGTCTGTGACGATGTTGGCGGGAGCGATTGTGACTTTGGCGGTGATCACGGTGCGCATGGGGGGCGTGGCCGAATGGTGGCCTCATGAATGGCCCGCGCATTGGCAGACACCGAACTGGGGCTTCGACCCGGATGCGCGTGTATCGTTCGGGATGCTGCTGCTCTCGACGACGCTGTGGTACGTCTGCACGAACGGCTCCGATCAGATGTCGATCCAGCGATTCCTCGCGACGCGCGATGCGGCAGCGGCCCGGAAAACACTGGCCGTCTCGCAGGTCACGGATGTGTCGGTCGCCCTGCTGCTGGCGCTGACAGGCGTGGCGATTCTGGGCTTCTATCGCGCTCATCCTCCGCAATTCGACGCAGGTCAGACATTCGGCACGAGCGGGGATCAACTTTTCCCGAAGTTCATCATGACGGAAATGCCGGCCGGATTAGCAGGGCTTGTGCTGGCGGCGATCCTGTCCGCTGCAATGTCAAGCCTGTCATCCGGCGTGAACTCGGCGTGCGCAGTGCTGGAGAAAGATTTCCTGTCGCGTCGCGCACACTTACCATTGTCGGCCGCAGCCGCGGTGACACGCATGAAGTGGCTGACCTGGCTGGTGACGGCGGTCGCGGTCGCGCTGAGCATTCTCAACACGTTGATCGAAGGCAACCTTGTCGAGCGATGTTTTAAGGTCGTTAACCTGTTAACTGCCCCCCTGTTCGTACTTTTCTTTCTGGCATTGTTCGTGAAATGGGCCAACGCCGGCGGAGCCTGGCTGGGATTGTTGTCGAGCATCGTGACCGCCGTGCTGATCGCGTACGCGAAAGACTTTGGGTTGCCGCTCAACATCAGCTTTGTGTGGATGGTGCCGTGTTCGCTGCTCGTCGGAATCGTGGTGGGAACGGTGGGCAGTGCCATCATGCCCGCAGCAGGGAGTGCATCATGAAAATTACGGACGTGCGCACGGTGCTGCTGACCGGTGCTGCTGACCGGGCTCTGCACCAGCGATCCGTATCTCAGCGAATGGGAAGAGCGAGTGGATGTCGCGAAACCGCTGCTTAATGAAATTTCAACACGACAACTGGAACAGTAAGCCATGCCTTTTGAACTCGAAAAACTGTCTTACGATCAAGATGGTTTCGTCATCGTCCGTCAGCTGCTCAAACACACGGACTTCGCGGAATTGCGGGAAAATCTGGATCGCTATGTGCGCGACGTCGTGCCGACGCTGCCCGACGCGGATGCCTTCTATCAGGATCGAAGCCGGCCCGAGACGCTGAAGCAGTTGCAGCGGATGGGTGTGGATGCTTACTTCCGTGATTATCTGCAACACGCAGCATGGATGCGCCTGGCAGAAGCGCTCGTCGGTGAGCCGGTGACTGCTGATCAACCGGAATGGTTCAACAAGCCGCCCGGCACAAACCATGTCACGCCGCCGCATCAGGACAATTATTACTTCTGTCTCGCACCGTCGAACGTCGTCACGATCTGGATGGCAGTCGACGATGTCGATGCGGAAAACGGCTGCCTGCGGTACGTCGCCGGCTCGCATCGGCGGGGCTTCCGGGCTCATGCGAAGTCAAGGATTCTGGGATTTTCGCAGGGGATCATCGACTACACGCCGGACGACTTCACCCGCGAAGTCGCCATTCCGTTGCAGCCTGGAGACGTTGTCGCGCATCACGGCATGACGATCCACCGAGCCGATGCCAATATGTCGGCCACGCGACATCGCCGCTCGTTTGCGATTGTGTTCAAGGGCGAATCATGCCAGCGGGACGAAGCGGCCTACGGACGGTACCTCGCTTCGGCTCGCGAGCAACATCAGGAGATGGGGTTGAAAACGTAAAGTGGAACTTTCGTGGTAATCGTTTAACGGCAAGCCGCAGGCGTCGTTGCCACGTTTTGCCTGCGCCTGCGGCTTGCCGTTAAACGAAAATGCCGACCCTGGAGACTAAAACGACAGTCCGCGAGGCGGATGGGGCCTCGAAGTTGCGGGTCATGACAAGGGCGATGCCACAAGCTCTCACATGATGCCGCGTTGCGGCAAAACCATTCGGACACGCCATGCGTGGTGACGAAACAAAAACCGGACCAACAAACTGCCCAGGATAAGTGCCAAGAAAGCTGCTAGTGGTTGAGAACTGCGGCACCGGTTTCAGGCTCACAGTGCGCTGAGATCGAAATCCAGAAATGCGATATCGAGTAACTCGGCGTTCAGCTCCGTTGAAGGAAGTACGGGGCTAAGTTCTGCTGCTGTCGCGAGAGTTTTCTGAACCAGCATATCGAGGCCCTGTGAATCTTCAGAGTCAGGCATTGACGACTCAACCGGTATCGAGTTTACATCATTGTCGGAGGGCCGGTGCGTGAGTCTGGCCGACTGAATCCGGCTGGCGCTCGTTGTTGGAATCGATGGCGTGCTGTTAGCGACCGGTGCGGTTTGGGTGGTCCGTGGCAGGCCCGCGGCATTCGTGAAAATCGCACTGGTCAGCCCGCTCGTGTTTGTCACGACGAACATCGAGCAGTTGACCTGCAGCTGAGTCCAGGTTAAGGGAGTTGGATGCGCAACACCCCATGGATTGTACAGCGTAAAGGTGTCCGCGGAAGAGTTATACCCTGGCACCGAGGAACCACTTGTCGACAAGATTGTTCAGCAGAGTTGCCGAACTTCCGGCGGACAGATTGCCCGCCGTCTTTCCCTGAAACATGCGATTGGCCAGATTGGAACCGACGACGTCACTGGCAAGCTCTCGCACATAGGCGGGAATGCTGAATGGTGTCGTCGCCGAAACGAGGAACCTGAAATCTGTCAGTTCCGTTGCATTCACAGTTCCATCGTTGCCTGCGCTGCGCAGAATCTGCATCATTTCCGCTCGCTCGATTCTCTGGTCCGCGTAATAGGTGTTGACCAGATCTGCCAGGGCCGGGTCCGTCAATCCTGTCGGAGCTGCCGGAGCCGTCACTTCGACACTCACGGACGCCGCCATCGTTGCCGTGCGAGCACCGATTGAAAAGCTGCCCGCCTGATTGCCGGTCGTAAACAGGCCCCTGGTGCTGATTGTGCCGCCCGTTGCGGTCCATGTGACGGCCGGTTGACTTGATAACGGCAGCCCGAACTGATCCCGGGTCTGAGCCACGATCTGACGTGGCGTTCCAAAGGTGATCGCCAGGCTTCCCGGTGTCAACGTCAGGCTGGCTGCGATCTGCACAACCGTCAATTTGAAGTTGAAAACCAGGCTGCCGGACGTTGCGCTGACGGCGTAGGTGCCCGCCTTGTTGAACGTAAACACAGCCGCGTTCCCGCTGGAACTCAGTGTCGCCTGACCACCGGATGGATTTGTCACCACCGCCCAGGTGAAAGAGGGCTGCTCCGACAACAACTGCCCGAACTGATCAAGCCCTTTTGCAGTCAGCAACGCGCTGGTATTGTTGACCGTGATTGCCGTCGCAGGTTTCAGGACTCGATTGTCGGTTCCGATCGCAACCCCGCTGCTGAATGTCGGCACCACCACAAACCCAGCCGCGCAATTGATTGTTCCTGATTGTGCGCTGATCTCATAGCTGCCGGTTTTCGTGAACGAGACGGTCGCTGTGCCTGAACTGAGCTGAGTGGACGCATTGCCGCCGACCGGAGCGGATGTTGTCGTCCAGACGATCCGGGGAAGCTTTACCATCGCATTGTCGAACTGGTCGAGGCCACGCACTGTCAACCGCTGACTGGAAGAAGCCACAGTGACGGGTTGGTCCGGATTGACAGCACTTCCGTCTGTCTGCAGCAGATTCAGTGACGGTCAGCGTCTGGTCAGATTCAACAGCAACGTTGTCGGACGTGGCAAGGGTAAAGGACGTCATGGTCTGAGCAACTTTGATTGGCGCATCGAAGCGCAGCAGTCCCGCCTGCGCCCTGAGCGCATAAGCCCCCGCACGATTGAAGCTGGCGGAGACGGAATTTCCCTCCGTGACAAGTTCAGGCGTGCTGCCGGTCGGCAATTTTACGATCTGCCACGCAATCGCGGGCTGCTCCACCAGCGGAGTACCAAACTGGTCAAGGGCAACGGCCGAAAGTTGCTGGCTGGTGCCGCTCACAATCAGCCCACCGGCCGTAACCGCTCGTCCGTCTGCCGTTTTTACACCGATTCTGGCGAACGTCTGCACGACGTTGAATTGAAGTGTGTCGGATGACAAGACGCTGCCAGCGTTTTGTACCCTGACGCGAACGACATAAGTTCCTGCACGACCAAACGTCAGCGTGTTGATTTTGGCAGCGTTCGTTGCATTCTTCGCGAAAGTCAAAGTTCCGCCGGCGGGAGTTTCTGTCACCTGCCACTCGTAGCGGAAGGCTGATGAATCTCCGGCCGCTGAGATTACGGAAACGGTTGCCGAGCGTTCATGAATCTCGGCACTCGTCAGGACGTTCTGACTGCTGGAGACAGTCGAAGCAGATCCGAGCACGGTGGGAGCAGATCCCGCCAGCGGTGCTGAGACCAGAGGATTTGTGCTCACCGAATTGACTGAAAGGAACAACCGCAGTTCAAGTGGCTCAGGCGCCACCAGCGAACTCTGCTCTGAAATCTGTTTCCTGCGACGCGGCCCAAAGTGTGACATTAATGTGCAAATCCTGCGGAAGAAACGGGGTCATCTGGTAATTCATCTGATCCGAACGGGGGTTGGTTCGGATGCAGGCGGCGATTGCTCTGAACGGGTTGATCGCATTCCGATGGCCGCTCAGTTTCGATCGATCGTGAGCAACCTTAGGCTGGAAATCGGTACTCCGCGTTCGGCGGGTACGATCCGGCGCAGGATTTCGAAACCACGATTTATGCGTATGAACGTGTCTCATTTGGGCCTCGTTCGGACAGATTGCGAATCATGACCACTGCGGGAAATTGCTGCGTTGCGGGACACGTTCGAAACCCGTTGCGAGGGCAGTTCGTACTTTCCTGCATGCTCCCGACTGCGGAAATGTTTCAGTTCATCGACACACTGCGCTGACCGCAGGTGTGAAAAATCGCAACGAAACTGGAGTCCGGACGCTGTCGTGATCAGCACAAATCCCGTATGCTGAAATTGTCCAAGACAAAGCCGATCGCTGAAATCCTTTCTGAATACGGATGCGACGACTGGCTGGGATGTGGCACAGCCGTTTTTCACTCCACGCAGCGACGAGCGCATGAGTTATGAGTGGATTTGTATTTGAAAAGCATTTGCAATACTGCGTGCTCTGTTTTACGCCACAGCTTGAGGCGATGACACAGCACGAAGTAGAGAATGCCATTGCTGTCGTGCCGGGACTGGTTCGCGGGGCACTGACGCAAGCCGTTCTGGTGGACTTGTCCCGGCTTCAGAGAATTCCTGCCGGCCTGCTGCCTTCATTAGTGCTTGCATGGAAGGCGATGGACGGCGCGGATCGACGATTTGTGGTGTACGCGACCCAGCCTTCGATTCGCGAGGAACTGAAACAAACGGGACTTGATGGATTGTGGACGGTCGTCGATTCTGCAGACGCGAGCATCAAGGCACTGCAGGCGTCCGATGATGCTGGTGATGAGATCGATCCGGCGACCCATCTGGACAAAGACAACAATGCGCTCAGCAATTCTCCGGATTCGCCAATCCGAATGCAGAGCCAGAAGAGATTTCATTCCGTGCAGTTCCTTCCGGCCAGCATGACCATGAACTGGCATGACATGGAAACAGCCACAAACGACGTTGTTCGCCGCCTGCGGGAATCTGAACACCTGAGCGTGATGGTTGACCTGAGCCAGATGCCCATGATCAACAGCGGTCTGATTGCATCCCTCGTGCGGATCTGGAAAGTGATGAAGGAACGCCATGGACAATTCTCGCTGGTCAGCCCAAACGAAAACGTGACAGAAGTTCTCAAAACTTCAGGGCTCTGGAAGCTCTGGTCTGTCGTTGAGAACCGCGAAGAAGCCGTGTATGAACTTGGTGTCTCAAAGGCGGCCATTGTCGAAAGACGCGAGCGGCGATTCCTGATCCTGGTCGCTGTGCCATGTTCCGTGATCGCCGTTTTGGCGATGATCCCCATGTATCTGCACCAGTCCGAGGTGTTGGGTCTCAACGCGCAGCTGACAGCGCTGCTGTTTGCCGCAGCCGCCGTCACGACAGGCCTCATCGCGGTCGTGAAAGATTCCGGGATCTATCGTGTTGTCGCGTGCATTGCTGTCGTGCTTGGAATTCTGGTACTGTCCTCACTCGCCTTTGAGGGCAGCTCGGTTTCGTTTTCGCGTGGCGCCCTCAAGCCAAATTCGGCTGCTCGATCAAAGTAAAATGTCCTCGTGGGAGAATCCAGAGTGAACGGCGAAGTTCCATCAAGCGTTTCCGGAAATGCCCCGACGGCAGTCACTGACAGACCGACGCAGGCCGCGCCAACATTGTCTCAAAATCTGGCGCTCGCGGCCGAACTGGAAGAACTCCTGAGTGTCGTGGAACCGGCTTCAGTTGCAAATGTGCTGTTGCAGCGCGCCTTTGATCATGGCGCCACGGATATTCATCTGGACCCGACAACCCTTGGAACGCGCATCCGCTTCCGGGTTGATGGAGTCCTGCAGGATATTCTGCCGATTCCCGCTGAGAAAGCGGCCGTTCTGATGTCGCGTATTCGTGTCATGGCCGGTATGGACATCACCGATCGCCGTCTGCCAAGGGACGGTGCGATTGCGGCCGAAAAGTTTCCCGGACTCGCACGGGATATCCGCGTGGGAAGTTCGTTAACCATCAAGGGCGAGCGACTGGTGCTGCGTCTGATGCCGGACTCAGACAATCTGAATTCTCTGGCGTCGCTTGGTTTCTATGATGAACAGCTCGCTGCTGTCAAACGACTGCTGGGAGCCCCCTATGGCCTGTTTCTTGTCGTCGGACCTGTGGGATGCGGAAAAAGCACAACCGTCTACAGTCTGCTGAGTGAACTGAACAGTCCGGAAAAAAGTCTGGTTACGATTGAGGATCCCGTCGAACGCCGCATTCCGGGAGCAAATCAAATCCAGATCGACAACAGGACCGGCCTGACGTTTGTCACCGCTCTGCGCGGAACATTGCGGCAGGATCCGGACATCCTCGCGATCGGTGAAATCCGGGATGCAGAGACAGCAGAGATTGCCTGCCGGGCCGCGACCTCCGGTGTCCTCGTCTTTTCGACATTACATGCGAACAACACGGCCAGCGCGGTGGATGTGCTGCGAGGGTTCGGAATCTCGTCAGGAGCCATTGCCGACTGTCTCCGAGGTGTGATCTCTCAGCGACTGGTGCGAAAGATCTGTGAGACGTCCCGGGAAGACATTCTCGCCGACGAACAAGCCCGGCAATTGCTCCGCCTTGATGGAACCGAACCTGTACAGATTGCCTCAGGCATCCCCAACGACACGAATTTCCGCACAGGCTATTCAGGTCGTACAGCCGTGTTTGAGGTGATGGAACTCACCGATCCGCTGCAGGACGCGATCCACCGCGGAGAGCCATCGTTCCGAATTCGTCAGGTGGCGATCAAGGGAGGCATGGTCAGCCTGGAAGATTCAACGCGACGCAAAGTCCTTGATAAGGTGACGTCCCTCAGAGAACTGGAACGTGTGATCAGCGACACGGATCGGTCCCGGTCTGTGCGGGATTAAGGCGATCGGCAGAGAATTTCTTCCCTGTGCCGTAGCTGGATTCGCAAGAATTCAGAGCCTCCCTGAATTCTTGCGAATTCAGCTACGGAAAATTCGTGTCTGCCGCTCGCCTAAGAACCCCGTCAGGTCACGACACTGAATCGCGCTGCCATTGCATAGTGAGCACGATCTGTTTTGCGATCGCATGCGCGACGAGTGGCACAACCGCGTTGCCGAACTGTTTGTAGGCTCGCGTGTCGGAGACGACCTGGTTGCGGATCAGTTCTTCGGGAAATCCCATCAGCCGCCCGGCTTCCAGCGGCATCAGGCGTCGTGGATTTTTGCCCTCTTTTTGTGGAATCAGAATCTCCGCACCGTCCTTGTAATAACGAGCGCTCAACGTGCGGCTGATTCCATCGAGCGGCACAAGGCCGTATCCGAAACCGTTGCCCTTCGCTTCGTGCTTGGCGCGATAGTCCTGAAGGTACTGCCACAGCAGATCCGAAAGCGTGTAACGTGGCGGAATCGATTTGGAGGGTTCGAGCACGTCACGAAACTTCGGCGCGGGCCTGGGTGGCCGCTGCGGAAATTCAAACGGCGGTTCGTCGCCGTAGAGATCGCGTCGGAAACCCACGATGAAGATTCGCTCCCGATGCTGTGGAACATAGTGCTGCGCGTCAATGGTCTCAGCAAAGACCGTGTAACCAAGTTCATCCAGCGTCTGCAGAATAGTCTTCCACGTATTGCCGCGATCATGAGACCGCAGATTCTTGACGTTTTCGAGCAGCAGGACTTCAGGGCGTCGGGCGTCGATCAAAGTCGCCAACTGAAAAAACAGCGTGCCCTGCGTTTTGTCTTTGAAACCATGTTCCCGCCCCAGACTCTTTTTCTTCGAAACGCCGGCAATGGAAAATGGCTGACACGGAAATCCGGCGGCCAGGAGTTCGTGTTC
>JANOUN010000369.1:0-6979 GCA_031416875.1 Planctomycetota bacterium
GTTTTGAAATTCGTAGGGTGTGACAAGCAGCTGGCAAGCTGCGAAGGCACACCACATGTGCGCTGAATCCTCGGTGTGCCCGCGCTCGCGTTGCTCGCTTGTCACACCCTACAGAAAACTCCGCATCTCATTCTGAACGCGGTTTAGATACCGGTGGCTAATTTGCCCCATTTCATTCAATTGACATACAGGAACTCATTGGTTGTCATCAGCGCTCGGCAAAATGCCTGCCATGCCTCTGGCCGCAGGGAGTCCGCCGCAGTGCCGCGTAAACGCAGGGTATCTTCGTAATGGGCAATGAAACCCAGTGAGGAATCGACTTCGGATGGTGTCGGCGCGCGGGAATAGAATCGTTCAAATGCTTCGGCGATGCGACCCGCATCGTCACCAGACGATGCCAGCAACAACGTTGCAAGGCTCTCAGATTGCGAAGCCACCAGCTTGCTGTTCATCAGAAACAGGGACTGCGGAGCAACAGTCGTGCGATCCCGCTGGCCGCTCATCGCACTGGGATCGCCAAAATCAAACGCCGTCAGATAATCGTTCAGCGCGCTGCGCACGACGGGCAAATAGACCGTCCGCCGCGGAGCCTCATAAATGTCAACATTGATGTTGGCCGTGCTTGTCACGTACTTGCGGTTTTCGGTGGGCAGCAGCGTTCCTCCCATCGTCGTATCCAGACCACCGCCGATGGCCAGCAGAGAATCGCGAATCGCCTCGGCTTCCAGTCGTCGCCGATTCATGCGCCACAGCAGTCGGTTTTCAGGATCGATGCCAGTCGCCGCCTGATTGAAATCGGTGGACTGCTGCCAGACCGCCGAATTGAGTATCAGTCGGTGCAGCGATTTGATCGACCATCCCTTGTCAATCAACTCAGTCGCAAGCCAGTCGAGCAATTCGGGATGCGTCGGCTTTTCTCCCAGACGCCCAAAGTTGTCAGGTGATCGTACCAGTCCTTCGCCGAAGTGGGCTTGCCACACGCGATTGACGAGGACACGCGCTGTCAGCGGATGACCGGGCTGAGTCAGCCACTCCGCCAGTTTTAATCGTCCGCTGGTTTCATCGGTGATCGGTGATTCATCACCCATGGCAAAAACTCGCGGCATGCGTCGCGGGACTTCAACACCCAGTGTGGTATGACTGCCGCGCAGGTGAATACGCAGGTTCTGCGGCAGTCCTTCCGAAACCGACATGGCTTCGGGAATCGCGGGGATCGCGGTTTCAATCGCCGCTTTCTTTTCACGCAGCATTTTGAGTTCTGTGACGACAGACTCGGAGTAGACGGACTCGGCCTTGTCACCGAGCGTGAACGGGCTGTTGCTGCCCGACAGCAGCGCCTTTAGCGGAGCAAGATGCGGCAAGTCCTCACCGTTTGCAAGTTCCTGATATCTCAGGGCGAGAGCCGCCAGAGTTGTTGGGATCGGATCAGCGAGAAGCGCCGCGGTCAGTGGCGAGGAATCCAAAGACACCTCCAGCGACCCGGCTGTCCGTAATTTCCACCAGAGCCCAAATGGTCCGTCGGCGACATCACGCTGCGCGGTCAGAAGTTTGACCCAGTTGGCAACGATGGACGCATGGAGCGGTACTGCAGGCTTCTCAGGCGTCTCTTCTGCGACCGACGGCGTAGTTGGCGGACCGCCGATCGCCGGTGCGATGCAGAGTTTGTCGATGTGCGGGAACGGGCCGGCATTTTCCAGCCGCACCACATGTTTGCCTGCGGAGACCTGAACAATCGCTTCGACAAACCACTTTTGACTTTCGCCAGTCCAGCTGCCGGTGACCTGACCCGCCGCATCCGTCTTCATTGGCGTTTCATCGATCATCACGATCGTGGGCCGAGCCGCAGCGGCGGCGTAGCGGAGATCGAATTGATACAGGCCAGCCTGTGGCAGTTCAATGTCATACTCGGTAAAGTTCGGCAGTACGCCCTGATTCACGAGCACCCCAATGCCCGCCCCATAGTTCGTCGTATCTTTCATCACGTTTCCGCGCGCGTAGTCCTCGGCCTCCAGCAGCAAACACTCCGGAGCGGATCGCCGGGCTTCGCTGTCGGCAATTGGAATGGCACTCGCCTGAGATTCTTCAGCCCGCAGTTGTCGTTCTGCCGCCAGCAGATAAGCGGCCAGTTGCGCGCGAGCTTCGCTGATGATGCGATCGGTTTCCTGCTGCATATGTTGGGTGATTTCGGCCTGCACGGTCTCGGCTGCGGCCTGCTGGCGATCTCGTTCCGTGATGACTTCGGGTAAAGCAATCGGACGTTCCTGCCATCGCGCGACGACGCCGAAGTTGTCCATGGTTTTCGTGCTCTTGAAGATCCCCGCGAGTGCGTAATAATCGTGCGCAGAAATCGGATCAAACTTGTGATCGTGGCAGCGCGCACAGCCGATCGTCATCCCAAGCACCGCCTTTCCCAGCGTATCGATCTGCTCATCGATGATGTCCATCTCCATCTTGACCGGGTCATCTTCAGCCAGCATTTTCGCGCCCAGAGAGAGGAATCCGGTGGCGATGATTCTGCGCAACTGAATGTCCGCACTGGCCGCTGCCGGAAGCAAATCCCCTGCCAGCTGTTCGCGCAGAAACTCGTCGTAGGGCCGATCAGCATTGAATGCCTCAATGACGTAGTCGCGATAGCGCCATGCGTTTCCAAATGCCAGGTTTTCATCCAGTCCGTTGGAGTCGGCATAACGCACAACATCCAGCCAGTGACGTCCCCAGCGTTCGCCGTAGCGGGGCGAAGACAACAGGCGTTCGACGACAGATGCGAAGGCGGTGGGCGACTCATCTGCAAGAAACACTCGCACTTCATCCGGCGTGGGAGGCAATCCGATCAGTGCCAGTGTGGCACGTCGGATAAGCGTTCTCTTATCTGCCGTGTGGTTGGGAAGCAGTTGTCTGGATTCGAGCTGTTCAAGAATGAAACTGTCAACCGGCGTTCGCACCCAGCCGTTCACATCAGCGACTGGTGGAATCGGTGATTTCTGCGGTGTTTGAAATGCCCAGAATTGTTTTTCAGCCTCAGTCGGCATGCGTTCCATCGCGGCAGGCGTCGGAGCGATCGTGACTGGCTCTGCATTCGGCCATTCAGCCCCTTCGCGAATCCATTGTGCCACGTCGTCGATGAGCGGCTGCGGGAGTTTTCGAGTCGCCGGCATTTGCAGCGTGTCGCTGTGTCTGATCGCACTGATCAACAGGCTCTCGTCAGGCTTCCCCGGCACGATGGCCGGACCACGTTCCCCGCCGGTCAGCAATCCATTCAGGGAATCAACGCGCAGGCCGCTTTCCTGCGTCTCGCCCGAATGGCATTCGAAACAGTGTGCTGCCAGAACAGGTCGGATTCTCTTTTCAAAAAACTCGGCGTCTCCGGCAAGCAGCCGATGCCCTGTCGATATGCAGAGCATCAGTGCTGCAGTCAGAATCGTGGACGTTGATGACGACAGTCTTAACATACTCGGTTCACTGGGGGCGGGGTTGCTGTGGCATGATTGCGCGGGGCCTGTATTGTCGCAGCGTGCGACACCAGTTGCCAGTGTGTTTCCAAACGCGGGCTCACGGACTTTGTGCTGCTTGGCATTGCGACAGTATTTGACGACCAGAATTGAATCCGCAGTGATCTTCGATGGATTCGGACAATCCAAAGGAACTGTGATTCGAACTGACATCGCGATAACTGACATCGCTATAATGGTCGATGTCCTGATGAACTAACCAACTTTTAGGTCTAAAACGAGATTGTCATGACGAAAAGCCCTTTTCCCGGCATGGATCCTTTCCTTGAACAGTTTTGGGGAGACGTTCATTCGCGGTTCGTGGTCTACATGGCAGATCAGATCAATGACCAGCTTCCTGATGATCTTCAGGCTCGCGTCGAGGAAAGCTTGATGGTTGATGCGGAAGATTATTCGCGAAAAATTTATCCGGACGTGGATGTGGTTGAACGTCCACAGCAATCATTCCCCCCAGGGCAGGATCTGACAAACTCAGCGGTGGCCAAACCATGTGTCGTGGCGTTGCCGAGTGAACTCCGCACAGAGCGACATATTGAGATCATCGACCGCAACAGCGGCAATCGAGTCGTCACTGCGATTGAACTGCTTAGCCCGGCTAACAAGTGCAAGGGAAGTGGGCGTGATGCGTACCTTCGGAAGCAGGAGGAGTACGTTGACGGCGGTGTGAATCTCGTCGAGATCGATTTCATCCGCCAGGGGACGTTTGTGGTGGCAATTCCCGAGATTCTTGTTCCGCGCCACTGCCGCACGCCTTATATCATTTGTATCCGTCGAGCGAATCGACGGTCCGAAGCAGAGCTTATTCGCGTACTGTTGCAGGAAGTTCTTCCCAATATTGCCATCCCGCTGCGCCCGACAGACGCTGACATTGTGCTGCAGCTTCAGCCCTTGTTGGATGAATGTTATCGTCGGGGGCGTTACGCATCTCTCGACTACACTCGTTCGTTGACCCCGCCGCTAAACGGTGACGACCAAGTCTGGGCGAATGACTTGCTGCAGAATCGCAGTCGCCAATAGCGCCTGAAAACCTCAAAGACAGCGTGCCGGACGATCTGCACACCCGCACAACTGGCCCCTGTTGTCCGTGACAATCCTTGGTGACAATCAGATCGCTAATGGATAAACTGTCTCTCCTACCCACCTTCTACCCACCTAGGAGTCTGTCCTGATACGCCAAAACGTGAGCCGCAAGGCGCTAGCGGTCTGTTGATTTAGTGATTTGCGGGGCTCATGCTCATACCAACCCGAAGCGCCAGCGAGGAATTCAGCCGTTTCTGCCTCGCTGGCGCTTCGGGTTGGTATTAAATCAACGCCCCGCTAGCCGCGGGTGATACGCCCGCAAAAACCGGCGGCTAGCGCCTTGCCGCTCACAAAAACAGCGGTATTCAGACAGACTCCTGGCAAAAACAGCCGATTCGGAGTTGTCCGAGTGATTCGGAACGCGACCAAAGTACAAATTCGTGGCATTCGCCGACCTTGTGCGCAACAGATGCCGAGCGTCCTCAGTGGATTCGCGGCATTGTTGGCATTGCCATTCCTCGCATTCACCACTGTGGCGATCGCTGACGAGGAAATAAGTCGTGCAGTCGACTCCACAGCGGATCGCGTCACATTTTTCGAATCGCAGGTGCGACCGCTGCTGGCCAAGCGCTGCTCCGAGTGTCACTCCACTGAGACCGGCGCTGAAAATGGTGCTTTGGTGATGGAGACGGCCGAAGGCATCGCTGCCGGAGGAAGTCGAGGATCGATGTTTTCCAAAGAAGCGCCACCGGACGGATTGCTGTTCCGGGTTCTGGACTACAGCGATCCGGACCTGCAGATGCCGCCGGACGGCAAGCTGCCGAACGAAGAACTTGCCGTCCTGCAGCGATGGATTCGTGATGGTGCGGCCTTGCCGGAGTACAAATCAACTCCGCGCGCGACAACCAGTCAGATTGATTTCGTCGCCGGGCGGAAGTTCTGGGCATTTCAGCCTCTGCCGCATGTTGATCCGCCAGCGCAGACCAGCGAGTGGATTCGCCGACCCATCGATTCGTTTGTTCTGAAAAAACTGCAGGCACACAACCTGGTGCCGAACACCGAAGCGGATCGAAAGACATGGCTGCGGCGAGTCACATTTGACGTGATTGGACTGCCGCCGACGCGGGAAGAACTTGATGCATTCCAGTCCGATGCATCTCCGCAGGCCTTTGATCATGTCATCGATCGCCTGCTCGCTTCGCCGCATTATGGCGAACGCTGGGCTCGTATGTGGCTGGACCTCGCGCGGTACACGGATTTTACACCTGACTGGCAAAGTCCCACAGATCGCGGTTGGATTTATCGGGACTGGGTTGTACGGGCAATGAACGAAAATCTCCCGTACGATCAATTCGTTAAGCTTCAGCTCGCCGCCGATCTGATTCCCGGCACAGCACCGGAAGATCTTGCGGCACTCGGGTTTCTTGGACTGAGCCCCACCTACTGGAAAGAGCTGCAACTGGCTCCGGCAGTGATCGAACAAATCGTTGCCGACGAATGGGACGAACGCCTCGATGCCGTTTCAAGAACATTCCTTGGGCTCACCGTATCGTGCGCCCGCTGTCATGATCACAAGTTTGACCCGATCTCAACCGAAGACTATTACGGACTGGCAGGCGTCTTCGCAAGTTCGCAGCTGGACGAACGGCCGCTGCTGCCTGACAATGACGTGGCCGCAATTCGAGCTGCCAGAAAAACCATTGGCGAACTGGAAGAGAAACTGAAGAAGCTGGCTGATCCAGCGACAGCCGAAGCTGAGGAAATTCGAAAGTCCATTGCCGGGATTCGCACCGCGACGCCCCATGTCGATCAACCGTGGGCCCATGCACTTCGCGATGCCAGTATTTACGTTCAGCCTGACGGAGAAGACCGCACGCGACTGGAATATCGCGAATCGCAACCTCGCGACCTGCCCGTTTTTCGACGCGGTAATCCGGCGAATCCGGGGGAAATCGTGCCGCGTCGATTTCTTACCGTACTTCAGGCCGAACCCGTCGCTCCTTTCGCGCACGGCAGCGGCCGCGCTGAGCTGGCCGATTCCATGCTCACGCATTCTGCAGGTCTCGTGGCGCGAGTGCTGGTCAACCGCGTGTGGGATCGGCATTTCAACGCGGGGCTGGTGGGCACACCGAGTGACTTTGGTTCGCAGGGTGATCGACCTACGCATCCGGAATTGCTGGAATATCTGGCGTCTGAATTCGTCGCGCGGGGTTGGGATCTGAAGTGGCTGCATCGCGAGATTCTGCTGTCGGCAACGTATCGTCAGTCGTCCGCATTTCGACCGGAGGCCGATGCCGCAGATCCTTCGAATCAGCTGCTATGGCGAATGAACCGCCGCAGGCTGGACATCGAAATGTGGCGTGACGCGACGCTGGCAGCCACCGGGCGGCTGGATCTCACAATTGGCGGACCTTCACAACCGGTCGATGATCTCAGCAACGTGCGGCGGA
>JANOUN010000370.1:0-3751 GCA_031416875.1 Planctomycetota bacterium
GACATCGACCAACTCTGCCGACTTCGCGCCGATATCGCGAGCCTTCTGCATGATCGCCGCCCTGTCTTCACACGGCTGACCAAGGTCCACGTACAGGCAATGCACGTCGTAACCTTCGTCCTGCAGCCATCCCACCAGAACCGACGTATCCAGTCCACCGCTGTACGCCAGAACGACCGATTTCCCCACGTGAATCATCTCCAGATTTCAATTTGTCCGGGCAAAAACACTTGTTCGGCGGAAATGGTAACGCGGTCTCGGTCTGTCGCCACTGTTACGGCAAAGTTTCTGACGAATCGCAGGTTGACGCACAACGCAGTCGTCTCGTTCCGCCGAAAAGAGCCTTGGAGAACTGGCATTAGCGGCCAACGCCTGCTCCTCGTCGAGAATCTTGAGTGATTCCAACTGCGACTGGTTATCGATGTTCAGTCGACCAGGCTCATCGCGGCGGAGCGTGATGGCGACTTTGGGGCTCACTGCGGCTTCATCAAAATACTTCTCACAACCCTTTAAAAATCCGGCTGCCGATTCGCACCATGGTCGCGCCTTCTTCGATGGCGGGAACAAAGTCGCCGCTCATCCCCATCGATAACTCACGCAGAGTCAGACCCGCGTCGCGACTGGCATTGGTCTGTTGCAGTTCGTCGCGCAGCATGCGTAAGGATCGAAATGTCGGCCGCGCATTCTCAGGATCGTCCGACTCCGCCGCCATCGTCATGAAGCCATCAATTTGGACGACATTAGAAAAGGCCACAAGCTGCGACCAGTCACTCCGCAGCTCTTCGGCGGTGAAACCCGACTTCGTGGTTTCCTGAGACATATTCGCCTCAAGCAGGACCCTGGGATGAACCTGCAGTTCCGCCGCCACCTGAGCCACGCGTTCCAGCAGTCGCAGTGAATCGATGGAATGAATCATGCTTGCGTGCTGCAGCGCGAGTTTGACTTTGTTCCGCTGAAGCTGTCCGATCAGATGCCACTCGACTCCCGGCAACAATACCTGTCGTTCGGCCAGCTGCTGCGGACGATTTTCGCCAAACGTCTGATGCAGCGAACTCAGAGCTTCCACCCACGGCCACTCCGCATACTTCGTCACGGCAATCAGCCGCACGTCATTCAGTGACCGCCCCGAACGACCGCAGGCAGCTCGCATCTGATCGTGGATCTCATTCAGATTCTGAGTCAGTTGATCGTGAATCGTCATCGTTATCAATCTAGCGAGGCATCGCGGCTTCGCCGCTCGCATTCCTGTAGCTTGGACATTCTTGTCCGAGATATTGGCCATGCGACGGATATGAATGTCCATCCTACATTCGATCGTTTTGGCATCGCAGCGAAAACTTGATTCCTCTGCAACATGTTTTAAAAAGTAAGCGTAGCTATTAATTGCTGTTCCCGCAGTCAATCATGATGACGCTCGCCTTAATAACCGCAATTCAGGAAATTCCCCGATCCCGCCGGGATTCATTTGGTGGAGTCGCGGAAGACACTCGTCACGATCGTGCCCTGCCGATACATTGCAGTTCCTGTATTCTCTCCGGGAGTGCACCAAAAATGAAGTTCCGATGCCTGGCGTTTCAATATGCATGCGATCTCTTCGCTGCCGCAATGTTTGCCTCCGCTTTGCTTTGCAATGCACGCATGAGCATCGCGCAAGTGCCGTCCGGGGCTGCCGCCGCCAGCCTGGGTGATCCGCGGGTTGACGCATTTTCTTTCGATGTCTGGCGGAACGAACGTCGCATCATCGATCTGCATCAGCATATCGAAGCCGTTCCGGAACGATTTGACCGAGCTGTCGGGATTCTGGATCGATCCGGCGTTGGGATCGGCGTGATTCTTGGCGCTGGTATCGTGACGGCAAAGGACGGTCAGCCGTCGGACTTTGAGAAAGCCCGTACGTTGGCGGATTCACTTTACCCAGGCCGATTCATGCATCACATGTTGCTGGACTACAACGGCTGGGATGATGCGGGCTGGAGTGAGGGAGCAGTCGAACAAATCAACGAAGGCCATCGCCTGGGTGCTGCGGGGCTCAAGGAATTCAAACGGCTCGGGCTTTTTCTGAAGGACGGCAGCGGCAAACTCATTCGCATCGACGACGAGAAACTCGATCCCGTCTGGCAGCGCTGCGGAGAACTCGAAATGCCGGTTTCGCTTCACGTCGGTGATCCGAAAGCGTTTTGGCTGCCGTACGATGATTCGAACGAACGCTGGACAGAACTGAAGGACCACCGCAGCTGGTGGTTCGGAGACCCCGAGAAACACCCGCCGCGCATGGAACTGCTTGATGCACTCAATCGGGTCATCGAACGGCACCCAAAGACTTCGTTTGTCTGCGTGCATTTCGCCAACAACCCGGAAGATCTCGATTGGGTTGACAAGTCACTGGATCGCTATCCCAACATGTACGCCGACATGGCCGCCAGAATTCCTGAACTCGGGCGTCATGATCCGGCGCGCGTGCGACAGCTATTCGAAAAGCACCAGGACCGAATTCTGTTTGCGACGGACTTCATGGTCTATAACAAACTGATATTGGGGTCGGGAGGAGATTCAGAAAACCCCACCGACGACGACGGCGTTGAGTTCTTTATGAAGTGCTGGCGCTGGATGGAAACCGACGACCGGGACTGGGCGCACATGACGCCGATCCAGGGAAACTGGCTCATCAACAGTATCCGACTGGCACCGGAGGTCTGTCGCAAGATCTACTTTGACAATGCTCACCGACTGTTTGCCAGATCGATTCCGTTACCGACGGTTCTTGCAAAGCATCTCGATCGCGACTTTGTGCCCGACGGGAAACTCGACGAACCCGAGTGGACGCAGGCTGTTCCGGTGCGGCTGGAGTATCAAGCGACTGACAGTGTGGCGAGACCTGAACTCAGCACACCCGTGCGACTGCTGTGGTCAGATCAGTTTCTGTATCTGAGCTATGAATGCCCGTACCGGCAACTCAGCATCTGGTCACCGCCATCGAAGCAGGAACGACTCGGTCTGTGGGACTATGACGTGGTTGAAGCATTTATCGGATCCGAACCGGACAAGATCAATCGCTATACGGAATTTGAATGGGCTCCTTCCGGCGAGTCGCTCGATCTGAAACTCGATCTGCCAAAAAAAGATTTTGAATGGAGCGCGAATGCGGAGTCGGCCGTCGTGATCGACGAAGATGCAAAAATCTGGCGCGTCGAGGTTCGCATTCCGCTGACGGCCCTGAGCGAAACTAAGCCCCAGCCAGGAACGCGATGGAAGATCAACCTTTTCCGGCACGATCGTTCCGACAACGCGTTTATCGCATTTTCGCCGCCTCGGAAAGGCAGCTTTCATACTCCCGAACGATTCGGCTGGATTGAGTTCTCCTCGGACCAATAAACCAGCCCCCGAAGTTCGTCAGCCCGCTCATACTTTTGATCGCGCGTCGCCAATACTCAGACTGTTCTTCCAGGACGCAGAATCGTCATGTCGTTGGCTGGCGGATGAAACAAAAAAAGCTCGTCAGGAGAGAATCCGACGAGCTTTTATTTTTGGTTCGCATTGCCCGAGATTGACAACGCTATGAGAGGGAGTCTGAGAGAGGCGGTGAGATTGTCCGCAATGTCTGCATCGAATGCCGATTAGAGTTCCTTCTCCTTCTTGCTCTTCTTGCGTTCAGCTTCTTTCTTCTGAACCTGCTTCTTGAGGCGATCTGTCCTGGACGCTTCTTCCTTTTCTTCCTGGTCAGCTTTGCGTGCGATGTCGCACAAAATGGCCA
>JANOUN010000371.1:0-11524 GCA_031416875.1 Planctomycetota bacterium
GTTTGACGTTGTCCAAGGGCCTTGGTTCGCGCCACTGGGCCGCAGCCGATATTTCAAAGGCCACCGGGGCGATTGCAATCGCCGTGTCTGAATCGACCGGCACTGTCCGCGTCTTTCAGGACGGCGTCATCGTGCTCCGCATCGAGCCCATGCGAAACGCCATGAAATGGACAGATGGCTCAGGCGATGCGATTGGTGAGTGACATGATTACGCTAAGGCAGGCATTGCCGAGTATTGGATTGTCGATCCGATCGAACGAGTCATCACCGTGCTGGCACTCGATGGTGACGAGTACCGAGAACACGGTCGCTTCGTCGGTGGCCAGTTTGCATCGTCGCTGCTATTGACTGAATTCACGATCAGCACGAATGACGTGTGGGCGTTGGAACGTGATGCTTGATTGCTTCAAGCATCTTTAGCCAGCTTTGTTCAGTTCCTGCCAGCGGGCCATTTTGTTGCGGAGAGTCCGGGCGGTCACGCCGAGTTCGGCGGCGGCTTCGGTTTTGTTGCCTCGAAAGCGTTTGATCCGCGACAGGATAATCATCCGCTCGATCTCATCCAGTGGCAGCGTCAGGAACTCGGTCGGTAAACTGTCATCGCGGGAAACTGCCGATTCAGAACTCCCGAGATCAATCGTCTGAATCGAGGAGGATTCGGCTTCGACACAGGCTCGATGAATGGCATTTCGTAATTGGCGCACGTTTCCGGGCCAATGGAACGACGTCAGTTGTCGCAGGACGGCATCCGAGACATCAACCACGGGTGTTTCATTCTCCGTGCCAAACTGATCGATGAAGTGCTGCACAAGGACTGGTATGTCTTCCGGTCGTTGTCGGAGTGGAGCCAGACGCAGGGACAGCACGTCCAGGCGATGGTACAGATCGTCACGAAAACGCTTTTCCGCAACCTCTTTGAGGAGGTCGCGATTGGTGGCGGCGATGATCCGAGCGTTGACTCGTTGCACATCGGTGCTCCCGACGCGAAGGTATTCTCCTTCTTCCAGCACGCGCAGCAGCTTCGCTTGTGTCGGCAGCGGCAGTTCCCCGATTTCGTCCAGGAACAACGTGCCATCCCCGGCGGCGTGCAGAAATCCATCGTGTCGGCGGGACGCTCCGGTGAATGCTCCCTGCTCGTGTCCGAACAATTCACTTTCAGCCAGTCCATCGTGAAACGCGGCACAATTGACACGGACACAAGGGCGACCGGCACGAGGACTGTGTTCGTGCAGATACTGAGCGAGCAACTCTTTGCCTGTGCCACTTTCGCCGGTGATCAGCACGGTTCCTGAAGAGCGGGCAAATCGCCGGGCTTTGGCAAGAATCGTGTGCATTGATGATGATTCGAAGATGAGCATGAGAGAAACGTTTAGAGTTTAGAGTTTAGAGTTTAACCCAGGTTCAGAATGGTATCCGGAGTTTTGAAATTCGCAGGGTGTGACAAGCAGCTGACAAGCTGCGAAGGCACACCACGTTTCCGCTGAATCCTCGGTGTGCACGCGCTCGCGTTGCTCACTTGTCACACCCTACAGAAAACTCCGAATCTCATTGTGAACGCGGTTTAGAGTTCGAATTTCGGTTTTCGAATTTCGGTTTTCGCTTCAGACGGTCTTCAGGGATTTTTGATAAGCGGAGTGCATCGAACGTCGGCGTATATCGTTGTCGAGTTGCGGGGACATTTCGTTGCGGATGGTTTCAAATGCGTCCTGCAATGAATTGATGCGATCGACGAGTGTCTTCAATTTCTGCTCGTGGCGTGCGAGAGCACCTCGCAGCGTCGAGGAAGGACTTTTTGTCAGTGCAGAAAACAGTGCATAAGCCGTCGATACCTTCTTTTGAGCGGAAACAACCTGTTCGAGAGACTTCTGGAGCTGAGCGACAGAATCGGGGTCACCCAGTGCTCGGCGGTTAGCTGCATTTTCGAGTCTTTCAATCAAGTGCACCGCACCATCAAACACGATGCTCTGCTCCTGAATGCAGGCTGACAATTCCTTTTCGGCGGACGACTCAGAATATAATTGTGACAATTGATTCTGGTTAGTGGGAGGGTGCATCGTGGGCTGACTCCTTGTGTACGGACGGATCTGACGCCGGTGCAGCGGGCGGATTCTCGACGACCTGCGTCGTTTTCTCCACTTCTTCGATTGCCGCTCGATGCTGATCGAAGGCATTGTCTGCGAGTGCTGTCTCCAGGCTGCGAATTTTCTCCAGCGTCTCGACCCACCAGTGCGCCTGCTGGCTGAGCCACCCGGCTTCCGGGTGATCCGCGAGTTTGCGATAGCGATTCGATGCTTCGGTCGGATTGCCCAGCCGTCGCAGGCAATTTGCCGTCTGATATTCCACCCAGAAGCTCTGTTGGGCCGTCAGTTCTGCGGGCTCAGTTTGCTGGTACATTTCCAGCGCCAACGGATACTCGCCTGTGGCGAACAGATTATTCGCCAGTCCCAGCCGATCGATCGGCCCATCCACAACAATGTTGTCATTGGTCGACCCGTGCGGCGATTCCACCGGAACATCATGTTGTGGATGAACTGTTTCGATCTCCTCCGCCGACTGCTGACCGTGCTCGCCTGGATGCACAACCGGAGCCACTTTGTCCGCGGGGGCATGGCCAGCAGCATGTTTGTCAATGAGTTCGTGGCGATCTGACGAATGTGTCGGAGACATCACGTCGCTGGGAGGCCCCGAGACATGTTCCACCGCTGACTTGGGTACGTGAGCCGCCTCCGGGGCGGGATGTTCTGCGGCCGCAGCCTGGTTGGCTCTCAATTTGAGCAACTGCATCTCGAGCCGCAGGTAGCGTTGAGCACGATCGCGGACATAAGGGTCAGGGCTTTGGAGGTCGGCTTCCAGTGTTCGCGTGAGTCCGATGCTGGATTTCGCAGTCTTCAGCTGCGGCGCAGGCGCCATGGATTCAGGATGAACCAACATTCGTGGCTGGACAGATATTTCATCCGTTTGGGGATCGGGTGGTTCCGGAAGTTGCGTCGTTGATGAACGCTGTGACGGTGCGGCAGGCGAATTCATAATCGTCAATGAGCCGGGTATCAAGAACGGCCGCGCGCCGACGGTTGCTTCACGTTGCTTCTGCAGGGCGTTCAACAGTTGTTCTCTGACGGACAGTGACGATGTCGGGGCCGATTCGTCTGATTCTGCTGGAACACTGTGACCGCTCGATGCTGGTTCCGATGTAACGGCAGCAGACACTTTTCCATCTTCAGAGCCACTGGCATTGATCTGGCGGATTCCTGGAACTCTGGTCAAATCCGCTGAAGGCGCTGCAGAGACAGGATCGGGGCGCAAGGCAGCACGATTCCATGCACGAGAACTCGCTGATCGGTTCTTAGTCCATTCCGTGATGCCGTGATCTGGCTTTTCAGGCGTAACGCGGGCTTGCGACGATTGCTTTGATTTCACTTTTGCAGCCGGCTCAGGTGGAGCCGCGCACACCGATTGATTGACGAGAGTGATCATCGCGAGTGCCGTGAAAATAACAGCATCTGATACGTTCAATTTGCGGTGGGAAGGCATCATTGGCCGTGCCTTTCATTGAATGCAGAGTGCGTGGTTGATTTCACGGCCGAAGCATCATGCTTTTCATCTGCGGATTCCTCTGGCAGCATGCCGGCAAAGCAGGAGATCGCAGCATCATGATTTCTCTTTCGTTCATATGCCTGTCCCATGATTCGCAGTGCGGCTCGTTCAAGCTGTGGGGTATCCGTGGCATCAATCAGCAGCCGACAAGTGCGAATTGCATCTTCCGGGTGATTTTGTTCCATCGAAACTTCTGCAGACCGCAGCTTCGCCTGCCACGCCATCTGATTGGCTTCCGTGGTGGTCAAGGTGGCCAGCAGCAAACGAGCTTCTTCAAATTCGTGGTCGTGTTGATAGCGTGCGGCAAGTCGCAACACCGTGCGATCCCGCAACCATGATTCCGGAAGTTTTTTGAGTGCCAAAACGTAGGCATCGGTGGCCTGTCCTTCCAACCCAAGTTCCTCGCAGGCTTCTGCCACAAGGACGGCCCAGTGTCCACCGCAATATTGGTCCGGCTTGAATTCTGCCAGAGCCGCCACGACCGCCCAGCCTTCACGTTCACGCCGATCGGCCAGCACTGCGGCTCGAAATCGTGCCAGGGCTGACACGAAGGCCGCGGCTTCACGTCCAGGCCCGTTGGCCAGCTCCTCACGTCGCTCCATGAGAACGCTGTTCGCTCCCTGAGGGTTTCCGAAAATCAGATACGCGCTGCCTAACTGGAGTGCGGCGTACGGTTCCATTGCCGAATCTTCGCTGAGCGAGACGCCGCGCATCATGTTGGAAATGGAGAGTCGGCTCTGATCATCTTCCAGTAACAATCGGCTGACAAAAATGTAGGCCGCGACTTTCACGTCGGACATTCCGCCCGCCGCGTCGATGCTTCGCAGGAACGCTTCCCGCGATTCATTGCGTTGATTCAAAGCCATAAGACACTTGCCGAGATTGAAAGCCGCTTCGGTCTCAACCACTGAGCGCGGCTCCGCTTCAATCTGCACCTGCAGAAACTGCACGGCATCAGCAGCCCGCTTCTGCTCATACAACAGGGTGGCCAGTGCCAGCCGACTGTGGCCTGCCTGCCGTGAGACCGCGCCGTCTGTCACGGCCACTCGCAGCATGCGCTCGGCGGAATTCAATCGGCACTGCCGAAATTCCTCCGGCGTCAATTCACCGCGATGCACGATCACGATGCGTTCATCTCGTTGCTGCCAGCAGAGGTCGTAGGGGATCGTCATGCCGTCCAGCAGTGTCGCCAGCCGCGAATCCTCCACATGCACCTGCTGTGTACGCCCCTGAAGCTGCGTTGTTGCCTGCGCTGAGATTTCAAATTCCAGACGACAGCCGTTCAAAAGGTTTTGCAACAGCGGTTCCAGTCGCGTGGTACCGCAACTGAGCCGCACTGAAATACCATCCGGAGTCTTGTCATCGAAATGCAGCACCTGGAACTGAACGGGGCCGATCTTTGTGGGTGTTTCATGAATCAACAGCGGAAGTTCGTCGAGCAATCGCGCGGGGTCCGCTGACCATTCGGGAACGGTGAGCGTCTTTTCATCCAGCAGGTCAACAGAGGTCATTGACGACTGCTCCTGCCACAGATCACGTCCAATCAGATGCAGCACCTCGTAGCGGACGGTCGGCAGAAATTCGGATTCGTCGAGCAGCACGCGGCGCAGCAGATCAGTCTGCAGTCCGTCGTGTCGTTTGACGGCCGCCAGGCATCTCGCCTCGCCGTAACGAGCGACTCCCGCCCATGCCGGATCGGCCTGAGTGGCAGCAACTTTGCGATAGGCCTCCAGTGCTGCTGCTCGTCGGCCTGCTGCTTCAGCACAGAGCGCCAGTCGCATCAGGATCGCAGTCCCGGGTGTTCCCTGAGATTTCTGGCGGATGGCCTGATATGCCTGCATGGCCTGGACGTAACTTCCGCTGGCAAGTTGTTCGTCAGCAATCGTCATGAGATTCACAGTTTGCTGCGTGATCTTGTCTTCGTGTGCTGAAGTTGCGGCGTCAGAAATCGCAGCCGGAACTTCAGTGACGTGATTCACGGTGGGGGCGGCGGCAGGGTGTGAGTCTGCGTGGACCAGTGATGAACGTTCAGATTCAGCAGGAAATGTTGCGGCCTGCGCGGATTCCGTAAACCCAAGGCTTTCCTCACTGAATGGATCATCGTTTGCAGATTGTTGACTCTTATCGAAGAGATCGGTGTGACTCGGTTCGCCGTGACTCGATGTCTGACCGGTATGCGAATCGACGTCACCAGAAGCGGAGTGAGCTTCGACGACGGGCCGTACATCGACACGATGCTCGGAACGCATCGTGTGTTCTGCCGGATCGCCATGATGGTCGCGCGCATGGTCCATCGTACCTGCCACGCTGTTGTGCGATTTGTCTTCAAGCAGTTGTTCGTCAGCGTGCGTGCCGTCGCTCTGTGATGCGTGATTCCCTTCACTCGTGACGGGTTTCTCGGATCGCCATGCCATCGCACCGGCGGCTCCCAGCAGGGCCATACCGATCATCATCGCGACCACGGGAAATGGTCGTAAGAGAAATGAAATCTCAAGCTTTTTTGGCGAATCCGACACGTCACGCCCTCTTTCGCGGACCCCGAAAATCGTGTAACCGGTACAACCGTTACATCCTCATCGACTGTCGGTCATGACGGATTGAGTCAAAAATTCCTGGCAAGTTTATTCTGCATGCTTCGATAACGCTGCCGGACTCAGGTTTCTCACCGGGAGACAAAGCAATGCAGATTCATCGAATCGATATTCCAACTGGCGGAGATACACCGCGTGCATCGCGGACGTCGGGGCCGAATACGGATCGAGAACAGTCGTTGTCGGCGTCTCGAGAAAACGAAGCCGAGGGGGTTGCGGGTGGCAGCGAGCTGGAACAGTTGACTCGTCAGCTTGACGGAATCAGCGATGTTCGGCTCGATGTCGTCGCAGCGGCGAGAGTGAGGGTGCAGCGAGGCGATTACCTGACTCGCGCTGCGGCTGAGAATACAGCTGCGGCAATTCTGAGCAAGGATGCTTAGGACAGCTTTGTGTCTTGAAGTAACACGGGAGGAATTTGTGTTGCTTCGGTCGATCGGTTCTGTTCAGGACCGGCAGCATGTGACTCTTCTTGCTGAAAGCACAGCTGGTTTCTTACATCCTTGATGTGGACCAAGACCGCTAAGATGCGGGGCAAGGCCCACGACACTTTCGACGAAGGAAATGATCATGGGGTTGTCAATTGCAAACAATGTGGCGTCTCTGAATGCCCAGAACAATCTGAGTAGGGCATCCATGGCCGTCAGAAGCTCAGTGGAGAAACTGTCATCCGGTCTGAAAATCAACCGTGGTGCCGATGGCCCGGCGGCTCTCGTGATTTCAGAAAAGCAACGTGCTCAGATCGCCGGCCTCAAGCAGGCGATTCAAAACACCGAAAAGGCTGCAGCAGTCGTGCAGACCGGCGAAGGTGCTTTGAACGAAATTAACTCACTGCTCGTCAAGGTTCGCAGCCTTGCCATCGATAGCGCCAACAGCGGCGCGAACGATGATGACGCTCTGGCCGCCAACCAGGCAGAAATTGCCGCCGCACTCGATACAATCAACCGTATTGCGAATAACACGCAATTCGGTACAAAAAAATTGTTGGACGGTTCTGCCGGTATCAGCGGTACAGCATCCGATGCCGATGTGAAATTCCTCAAAGGAACCTCGGAAACCTTAGCCGGCACGTACGCTGTCGAGATTACAACATTAGGCGAGCGAGCCACGGCAACGGCCGGTACGGCTCAGACTGCCGTCCTGGCTGCTGACGAGACGCTGACGATTAACAATGTTTCGGTGACCCTGACAAACGGCATGAGCCAGACTCAGGTTGTCAACCGCATTAACGAGTTTTCAGCCCAGACCGGGGTCGTCGCGGACGTAACCGGCGGGGCAACTCGTCTTTATACGAAAGACTTTGGTTCCGATGCCGACCTCACTGTTGTCTCGAATATTGCCGCAGGCGTGGCCAGCAGCGGCTTTGGAACATCTTCGGTGACTGACGCCGGGGTGGATGTGATCGGGACAATCGACGGAACAAGTTACACCGGAAGCGGGAACGTACTCACCGCATCTTCCGGAAGTGCCAAGGGGATCACAGTCCAGTTTGCTGCTGGTACCGGTGCCGATGCAAGCACAACCGTCGCGACCGGAGCTCAGGGCAACGTGACGGCCACCGACAATTCACTGGTATTTCAGATTGGTGCGAACCAGAACCAAACAGCAAAGATTGCCATCAACAAGGTCAATCCTGATGGCTTGGGTATTGGTGTCAGCAACAATCAGTTCAACAATCTGAATGAAATTGACGTGACCTCAGCCAGCAAAGCTCAGGACACTCTCGCCGTGGTCGATGCGGCCATCAACGACGTGACCAACCTTCGTGGTACGTTGGGTGCCTTCCAGGCCAACACGCTGGAATCAACAGCCAATAACCTGCGAGCGACTCTCGAAAATACAACGAACGCTGAGTCCGTCATTCGTGACACCGACTTCGCCTCAGAAATTGCCAACTTTACTAAGAGCCAGGTACTTGTTCAGGCCGGCACTGCAATGTTGAGCAACGCAAACCAGATTCCACAGCTGGTTCTGTCTCTGCTGCGATAATCAGACCGTTGAACTGATGAAAACTCAGAACGGTCCGGCCGGAACTGGAATTCCAGTCTTCGGACGGACCGTTCGTCTGTTGGTATCATATTTGATCCATGCAAGTACTTTTTCGTGGTTGACGACCAGGTTGTCACTATGGCTATCAATATCAATGGTCTGGTTACAGGACTGGATACGGAAAGCATTATCAGTGGACTGCTGGAGATTCAGCAGCAGCAGATTGACCGTCTGGATGTCCGCAAGGCTGACATTCAGTTGAAGCAGACGGCGTTCCGATCAATCGAATCAAAAATGCTCAGCCTGCGCGCTGACTCGAGTGTTCTGGCACGCAATACAAGCAACCCCCTCACGCGTCTATCCGTAACCGCCAGCGATCCGAAAGCGATCATCGCCACCGCCAATTCGTCAACCGCGCCCGGAGTCTATCGCCTGACGGTGAATACCACGGCTCAGGCGCATCAGGTGGCATCGCAGGGATTTGCCGACCTGGAATCCGAGATCACTCAAGGGACATTCAGTATTCGCCTTGGTTCAGGCGACCAAAAGTCAATCACGATCGATGGTAACAACAACTCCCTGTCCGGCCTGGCCACGGCAATCAATTCTTCCGGGGCTGGCATCAGTGCCAGCGTGGTGCAGGATTCGACCGGCGGTGCAACACCATATCGCCTGCTCCTGACGAGTACCAAAACGGGGGCCAGCAATGAAATCTCCGTGACCAACAATCTGGCTGCGACCAGTGGTACCGCTGTGCAACTTCAGATTAATCTCCTGAGTCCCGTGCAGGCGGCGCAGGATGCCAGTGTCACGATCGGATCCGGGCCTGGAGCGATTTCCGTTGCCAGCAGTTCCAATCAGTTCCAAAATGTAATCGCGGGTGCCAGTTTTACACTGCTGCAGGTATCCGCCGGGCAGACCATCTCGCTCACGGTTGCCAAGGATAACACTGCGGCGGTAACGGCCGTCGAGAGTTTCGTGAAGTCCTTCAATGAGGTTGTGCAATTCATCGACGACAATTCCAAATACAATGCCACTAAGAATGACGGCGGCGTATTTCTGGGTAACCAGAATGCAGCACGAATCGCCCAGAAGCTGCGGTCGGCGATTCAGGACGTCGTACCCGGTGCGAATCCGCTGGCGAACCGATTGTCCTCCATCGGCGTGACATTCGATAATAAGGCCCAACTGACTCTGAACAAGAGCAAATTGGAATCGGCATTAAACGGCGGTATCGAAGGGGTCACTGCAGAAGACGTGAAGAAAGTCTTTTCCCTCACTGGCGAGTCCTCAAACGCCGGTATCACATTTATCGCTGCCAGTACGAAAACACAGGCGTCCACTTTGGGCTACGGAGTGGATCTGACCCAGGCAGCGAAGCAGGCCTCGCTTACCGGCGGGGTCAGCGTGGCGGCATCGACCGTGATCACGTCCGCAAATAAAACACTGGAACTGAAACTTGACGGTAAAACGGCGACGGTCAGCCTGAAAGAAGGCACATACACAGCACAGCAGCTTGCCGATCTGTTGGAATCCACAATCAACGGATCGCAGGACCTGCCGGGCCGAACAATCAAGGTCGGGCTGAGCGGTAACGCTCTGCAATTGACTTCCGTGACGTATGGAATTTCTTCCGATGTCACGATCAGCAGCGGAACTGCGTTGACAAATCTTGGCCTGACCGCAGGGCAAACAGACACCGGGCGCGACGTCGTAGGCAGTTTTATCGTGAACGGACTTTCCGAGGCTGCCGTCGGTCGAGGGCGAACTCTTTCCGGCGATCCGGCTAATGCCAACACGGCGGATCTTCAGGTCCAGGTGACACTTTCGCCGCAGCAAATTGTATCCGGTGTCGAGGGCACCATGAAAGTCTCACGTGGACTGGCATCTTCCCTCGATCAGGTACTTGGAGACCTGCTTGAAGTGCAGGACGGTCTACTCGCGTCTGTGGATGACGGTTTTGATCTGCAGCTAAAGAGTTTCCAGACATCCATTAATCGCCAAAAAGCCACGTTCGACAGGCAACAGGCGAATCTGCTGAAACAGTTCCAGGCAATGGAATCAGCAATCAGCCAATTACAATCGACCAGCAGTTATCTCGGAGGCCAACTGGCCAGCCTGCCGCAAATCGGCCGTTGATCAACTTTGATAAATGGGTAACACGCGAGATGAATCCGATTCTGAAGTACAAGACAACTCAATCACTCGCATGGACGCGCATTGACATGCTGCTGTTGATTTATGATCAGGCCGTGACCGCACTCACCGAAGGTACGCGCCTCCTCGAACAGAATCACCATGCTGAAGTGCCGCTGGTCAGCCTGAAGGCCATGCGATCTTTGCTGATGATTGCCGATGGCCTTAATCTGAATCATGGAGAACTGCCCGCTCAGGTGATGAGACTGGTCGTGTTTTCACTCGATCAGATCAAGACGCAGTCACCCGCAGCATGGCGTTCTGCCGCCGACGTCATGAGCAAACTCCGCGAGGGTTTTCAGGAAATCCAGGATCAGGCTCGCAAAGACGAATACGAAGGTCGGATTCCGGCACTGGATGCTGTTGGCTGAGACGAGCAGTGAACTGATGCGAGGATCTCTGCTTTGCCGAGGGAACGGTCAGAATCCGTGATACGCGCCATTGAACCATTGAACCGGTTCAACGAGAATCGCCGTCGATTGCGGACTCACCGAAATCCACGACCGCACCCACCCCAAAAATGCAGGGGCCGGTCTGATTGCATCCGGGATGAGATTGAAACAGACTACTGAGTCTGTTCCTCCCTGACACTCCGCAAATAGTTTCCCATCACAAAGTCCGCTGCCATGATGCCAATTGCAAGACTGCTCCTTTTCGTCATCTTGATGGGTTCCGTGTCCGAAGCCGAGGACACCTTTCCGTTGAAAGCACATCGCATTCTGTTTCTGGGCGACTCAATCACGGCCGCCGGGGAATTCGTCAACATGATAGAACTGCAGCTGCGGCTGCAGTCAGTTGACCCAATGCCGGAACTGGTGAATGCCGGCCTTCCGAGCGAGGGCTGCACGGGACTTTCAGAGCCGGATCACCCGTTTCCTCGTCCGGATGTTCACGAACGGCTGGACCGAGCCCTCGCGGCAGTCAAACCTGACGTCGTTGTGGCCTGCTATGGCATGAACGATGGAATTTACTATCCATACAGCGACGAACGTTTTCAGAAATATCAGGACGGCATCAATCGGCTGATCGAAAAGGTTCATGCTGCGGGGGCAAAACTGATCCTGATGACGCCTCCGCCATTTGATCCACTGCAGCTGAGAACTGAAGGCAAACTGCGACCGGAAGGGAGCGACAAATTCGCCTGGTTTGCAGTTTACGAA